>CAJXOV010000234.1 GCA_913057815.1 uncultured Flavobacteriales bacterium | reverse complement strand
CTACACCTCTCTATTCGTCGGCAGCGTCAGATGTGTATAAGAGACAGAGCCAATAAAGAGTTTCATTCATTTCTTTTTGTGCTATGCTTAGCTTACTTATGAAATCTGCTTTAGATTGAGCATGTTCACTTTCTCTAACGTTAGCTCCCACGCTAGTTCCGCTTCGCATAAGCTGTTTTGACATTACATACTCTTTCTTTTCTTCTTTTAAATATTTATACAACCGAACAATTCGAATAGCCAAAAGAAAGCTTTTCTCCTTCACAATGTTTTTCCCCATAATCAATAATTAAAACTAGTATTAGAATCGGAAATTCACCATTTATAACTTATAATTTACAATTAAAATAGTATTGGCATCTAGCGACAAAGTCTAATTCCTGAAAACTGCCACTGAAAATGTGGATGGAAAAAATTACGGTATGTCTTTCTAGAGTGACCTTCTGAAGTAGCTACAGATCCGCCTCTTAAAACCATTTGATTCACCATGAATTTCCCGTTGTATTCTCCGAGTGCTCCTGCTGCTATTTTAAAATTTGGGTAAGGCGCATAAGCTGATGATGTCCATTCCCATCTTTTCCCCCAGTCTAAACTATCAGCCGCTACTTCCCATTCAAATTCTGTAGGAAGTCTCATTCCTTTCCAAGTGGCATAGGCGTTGGCCTCGTAAAAAGAAACATGGGAGAGAATGGCATTTGGGTCAACTTCTACTAATCCTTCCATGGTAAAGACGTGCCATTTGCCATTCACCTTTCTCCAGTATTCAGGTGAGTCGATTTTATTATTCTCTACCCAACTCCAGCCTTCATCTAACCAAAACTGGAATTTTTGGTAGCCTCCATTTTCTATGAATTCTATAAATTCTCCATTCGTAACTAAAGCTTGACAAATTTCAAAATCATGCAAAAACACCTTGTGCCTTCCATGTTCATTATCAAATGAAAATCCGTCTCCGTTATGACCTATTTCGTAAACTCCTTCTGGTATATCTAACCATCCCGATTTAAGATTTACATCTTTTAAAAGATTAGCTCCTTCTTTATACACAGGAAATATTGGATTTTGACCTAACAGGTATTTTATATCTGTAATCAATAGCTCCTGATGTTGCTGCTCGTGATTAAGTCCGAGAATAATGGTTTCCAGTAAATCATCATCATCTCCTTTTTCCAAAAGCTTTACCATATGCTTATCAACGTGCGTTCTGTATGCATACACATCCTGAACAGTAGGCCGAGTAATTAATCCTCTATTGGCTCTAACAGTTCTTTCACCCAAACTCTGGTAATAGCTATTAAAAAGAAAGCCGAACTCAGGATTGAATTCTTCATAGCCTTCCAGATTTTTCTTTAAAACCATCTCTTCAAAAAACCATGTGGTATGCGCTAGATGCCATTTTGGTGGGCTAGCAAAATCTGCGGCTTGAGGAACGTAATCTTCTACCTTCAATGGTGCACAGATTTGCTCCGTCCGTTTTCTGTTAATGAGGAATTTTTCTTTTATGGATATGTCTGTTGCTACTTGCACTGTTCTATTGTTTGAATGGTTTAATCTTCTTTGGTTTACAAAAGAAACTGTTCTTAGATCGATTTACAAAGTAGAAATATTCCTTTTTCATGCTTAATGGTAGTTTATAAGCACTGTTAATGAACTATCTTACTATTTAAATTTAATACTTCATGGCATATAAATATAATTTACCTTCTTTAAATTTCGCAATGTTGATCTCTGTCCCTTTTTGCCAAACATATAATAATGTGTCTGTTGGCTTCATAGACACATCCCACCACTCTTTGACTTCTTCAAACATCGGCCTAACCTCTACTACACCAATATTATCTGAGTAAACTCTATCTTCATAATGAAGATTCATTTCCAACTTATTTACATAGTCGCTAAACCCTTCTTTGGAAATCTCTGCTTTTAAAAAGTATGTATAATCAGGAAGAAATCCTTCGTTCCAATTAAACTCTTCTATAACCCTAGCATTGGCAGGTAATCGCTTCACATAATAAGATTCCTTTTTAAGGCAATTCTTATACAGAACTAAGCACAGCACCAATACGATTATAATTTTAATTACTCTCTTAAAATCCATCTTTTCAATTCAATATCTGTTGAAGTGTTTTGTGACACATCATGATTTAAAAATTAAGAAGCTTAGTCTCTATTGCAGAAGAAGCATGAAGTGTTTTATGGACTGGACACTTATCTGCTATTTGTAAAAGCCTTGCTATATTTTTTTCTTCTAACTCACCGAAAAACTCAAGTTCTCTAGTGAATACATCCTCCAGTCCTGAACCATCTTCTTTGTCTCTTTTAGAGTGATTTACGTGACAGATTATTTTATCGAGTTCCCACTGTTTTCTTTCAGCATACATTCTGAGCGTAATTACTGTGCAAGCACCCAATCCTGAACTTACAAATCCATAAGGGTCTGTTCCGTAATCTCTGCCTCCTATACTTTCTGGTTCATCTGCCGTGAGCGTATGTTTTCCTGCTGTAATCTGACAAGTGTAATTGTCATTCCCGATAGCCACAGCCACCTGATGTTTGGTCTTAGTAGTATCTACTTCTGGGATGTTTAAATACCTTTCTACCCATCCCGCTATTACATTCCCTATATAAGTAGAATCCTTGCTGTTGGTCAACAAATGATCTGCTCCATCTAAAGATATAAAACTTTTAGGGTGGTGAGCTAGATGATAAATCATCTTGGCATTCTCCACTTCCACAGTCATATCCTGAGGTGAATGAGCTACCAATATTGGTTTCCTGAGCTTTTCTAATGTTTCCTTTAAATCCACAGACTCTATATCATCTATAAAATCTTTCTTTACTCTAAAAGGCCTTCCTCCTATGTTTACCTCGGCCTCTCCTTTGGCTTTTATTTCCTCTAGTCCTCCCGAGAACAAATGAGAAACATGCGCTGGTGAAGATGGTGCTCCTACAGTAGCTAATGCTTTTATCGAATCTATTTTTCCAGCAGCAAAGATTACTGCAGCTCCTCCTAATGAATGTCCTATTAGAACAGAGGGAGCTTTATATTCATTTTCTAAGAAATCTGCAGCACAAACTAAATCACTGACGTTAGATGTGAAATTAGTGTCTGCAAATTCGCCTTCACTTTCTCCTAATCCTGTAAAATCAAATCTTAATACTGCTATTCCGGCTTCATTTAATGCACGTGAAATATTTCTAACGGCTGTTAAATTTTTATTGCAAGTGAAGCAATGAGCAAAAATGGCGTAGTTATGAGCTTCCTGTTTATCTGGCACCTCTATTCGTGCTGCTAATGTTTCTCCTTTAGAATTCTTAAAATTGACTTTTTTTGAGCTCATTATGATTCAAATTTCATTTTGCAACGCGCACATTCTGTACCATGAACTGCACTTCTTAATTTTATACCATCTATGTGATTTACCACAAATTCTTGAATGAATGCATATTTTTTACTTCCTGCATTCACGTCTATCTGCGGATCTTCTACCATATCTCTAATTTCGTTATCGTACTCTTGCTTTCCCCAGCAGTTAGGACAAACTCCTTCAGGAGCTTTGGCATCAGAACCGTTCCTTTTTCCAGTGATATAGGCTATAATTGAATTTATCGTGCTCATGTTTCTTGTTTTTAATTAACGCTGCAAAGTAAGGAAAGCTCTTCTGTGTTCTAATTAACACTTCTCCTATTCTTGTTGTCTAAAGTTCCCATTCATGAATTAGCTTTTTCATGAAACTTATTCTTTCATTAAGAAGCATAAATTCTTCTTCTAAGATCAAAACAACAACCTCTTAAACAAATAATTAGCACCAAAAACAGAGTTGTTATTTTGATAAACTAAAAGAAGTGCAAAACAATATATCGAAACTAAACATCATTTTTTTAAACATTTAATACTATTCAACAAATCATAATATTGGAGGCAGTTATTTCTTACTCCAATTACTTTCAATTTTACAGTCACTCGTTCTTAACAGGGCTAAAATTGGACATCTAGCATCGACTTTTTGCGCCATAACTTTTATCTGTTCGTCAGTTACATCTCCGTGTACTTTAGCATTAAGTCGTACATTCTTGTAACTACCATTTGAGTGGTTAGACATACCCATAAAACCTGAAAGATCAAGATCTATTTCAACATCTATATTAATTTGCTCGATGTTTATGCTGAGTTCTTCTGCCACTACTTGAGCTTGTTCATTTTGGCATCCTGCCAATGAAGCGATAAAATATTGCATAGGATTAGGCCCAGAATTTGACCCACCATCCTCTGTTGGTTCATCCAATTGTAGATTCCATTCCGTATCAGTAATGTCAACTTTGGTTGGCCATCCATTTCCCTTTGCTTTTGCTTTAAAAGTTTCTAAATGAGAATTTTCCATTTTTATTTTCTTTATTGAGAATGCCTACTCTGTTCAGTTTTCAGCTTACCCTGTACTTTATAATGCTGAATGATTAAACTCGTTCCTAGAATTCATTCACACTTACTCTCTTCCTGTTGTCTATGAATCCTTTTACTAAGAATTTAAATTTTCAAGAAATTATTCCTGGAATGGTTTAAAAACTCAAACGCCTGCTCTTCCGCCACACCTGCACTTTCCAAAACAGCTCCATTAAATCCGCCTTTACCCCATTCACCCATAGGAGGCTTTGCAAAACCTTGGCTTCCCAATGTCTCCCCATTTAAATAGCCTGAACTATAAAAATATAAATCATCTGAAATGCTATCAGGTATGGCTAATCCAGCTCCCATAAATAGATTCTCAGCGATCAAGGTATAAATTCCGATATCGAAATGGTGCGGCCATATTCTAATAGGAGATTCTAAATTTTTTGAACTTAAAAACTTCTCTAATGCATTTTGAGCTAAGGCTGTCTCTTATACACATCTCCGAGCCCACGAGACC
>CAJXOV010000233.1 GCA_913057815.1 uncultured Flavobacteriales bacterium | reverse complement strand
AACAGTATCACCTGAAAGTTTAACTAGGCGTGTGGCTAAATCATCTTCGAAAATAATGGAACCTACATGTCTAATTCCACTTTGAGTACGAAGTTCTACCACCTCCTCAGATCCTATCTCAGTTTGAGAATAGGACCAATGAGAAGTCAATAGTGCTGATATTATTAAAAGTCTGTTTAATCTCATGATTGAGGCTCCTAAATTTGAATATGACTAATTAAGGAAAGATTCAAAGTTTCCTCATTGAATTCATATTGTTCTATTCCATTAGGCCCAGAAGTTAAAATTAAGTTCGTAATAGTAGGATGAGGAATTACATCATAGGCTTTTACCGCAGCATTTACTCCTTTAAACAATGGATTGAATCTATCGGTAACATCATACATATGAAGTCCTGCAGCACCGTTTCCTACATATAAAATATTATTCTCTATAGCCATACCATAAGGACTTGTTAGACTTATAGCAGTTCTTTCTTCTGGCTGAGTTACATCACTGACATCTAAAACCAAGAGTGCGTTTTCATCTCCAGGACAATCTGAGAAGTCACCTGTTCTCACAGTTACATAAGCCACATCACTTTCATAAGGAAGTACAGGGTCACATGCAGTAGTGTGCCAGTGAGAAGAAACTTCCACTGGAGTTTCAGGATTTCTAACATCATAAATATCCATAGAACTTCTAGTTCCTAAAAAGATGTAATCACCATTAGGGTAAATCGTCTGCAGATCATTCTGAGTCTCTATTTCATTTGACTTATTAAGCGTTCCGTTATTATCAAATACATGAATCTTACTGTTACTTATCACATAGATAAATCCTAAGTTTTCGGTAATTCTATTAACCGTTCCTATTTGTCCTCCACTAGTACCTGAGAAAGAAGAGGGAACCTGAGAAGCTGGAATTAAACTTTCAGTATAATCATAATAAAGTGCATCGTTTTCAGCAATTTGATCATATTCAATACTTTTCAGTTTGATTTTCTCAGTCACTTCTTCGTACGTAAATCCAATTAGTTGTTGACCTTGATCATTAGTCAATGGCGAAGCAAAAGCATTTAAAACTCTTTTTGTTAAAAATGGATTACGATAATCTTGAATATTGATCTTTAAAAGATCATACTGGCTTTCAGCAAAGATGAAATTGTCTTTTACATAAAACTCTTTACAAAATGGAATATCCATAAATGCCACATTTACAGGGTTAGCAGGAGCGGAGTTGTCATACACATGAATTCCTACTCCTTCTTCTCCTATTAAAAGGAATTCATTTCCTATGTAAATCTTTCCCGGGTTATTGATTGTTCTAGAAGAAGCATTCAGTTCAGTATTTCTTATTTCCTCTAAGTTGCCATATTTGGCTGTCGATTTGGTGAATGTAAGATTGAGGGTTCCACCATCTTTTGTACATGAGGTGATAAATAAACAGGCGAGTAGGGCTAAAGAAAGATGATTTTTCATGTAATTGTTTTGATTAGTAATCATACTATTAAAAAAGCATGACGCATACTTAACACGAAAAGTTACAGTATAGTATTGGGTCAGAAGAGAAAATAATTTTTCAGAGACTGATTTTGGCCTACTTTTTAGCCTCTGATTCTATATAAGAACGAAGATCCTCAAGCTGTTGATTGCTCATTTTTTCCATGGTATAATGAGGCATGTATTCTTTATGTCCTTCAGCTGAGTATGTTCCTTTTCTTATGATTTCATAGATAGATAAATCAGAATTAGAAGGGATGTTTCTTTTTAACCAATTAAATGTAGCTTTTGAATCATCTAAAACAACATCACTTTCTCCTTGTTCTCTATGGCAGTGCTTACATCCTAATTCATAAATGACCTTTCCTTTCTCAGGATTTCCTATTAATCCTTCATAACCATCAGCCTTACTTTTAGGCAAACTTCCAAAAGTAGCTGGAGACTTTGTTAGGTATTTACTTTTAAGAAATTGAATTCTTTCGGCATCGGAAGACTCATACATTTTTTTTTCATCATATGCAGTCCAGTTTAAATCGGATCTTTTCAACTCTATGCTCCATAGATAAGCCAACATGCTTTCGATTTCCCAATCCTCTAAAGTTCTACCCTGAGAACATACCTCTGCACATAACTGAATACTTCCTTCTAAACTATTTTTAGCCTTAGTTACTAAATTTCCATACTTCAGTACATAGTCGTCATTGTACCATGTTTCTCTGTTTACGATTCCATAAAAAGTAGAACCCTGTAGATAAGGAATATTCATTTCACGAGCATAATCCAACCTTCTTTCCGGGTTTACTTCAGCCAAATTAGGATCTTCTTTCACAGTATTATGACAACTGATACACTTGTAGAATTTACTAATCTGTTTCGATTTAGAACCGTTCGGACTCGTAGTTCTACCAAAGAATATGAGCTCTTCACCTCTTTGAATCATTTCATCAGAAATGCTATCCAAATAATGATCAGGATGAGCTTCACCTAAAGCTGAAAGAGTTTTAGAGATCCCCTCATCTCTTAAAGGATCCTTTTTGTTATGATCAAATACTTCGCTTACATTTCCAATAAGAAGACTCGAAATAACTAATGTGATTATGGCTAATGCGTATTTCATCTAGATTTTCTTCCTTTGATTTTAAAATCTCTTGTAATATTGAATCCAAATCTGACATCACCATCAGCCCAGCTTCCTGTCGTTTCTCCAATAAAGAACTTTTCGGTCATTCCCTGTGAATTTCCAAAATGAAATTGAAAAACATGACCTTTAGTTTCCCAGTCAATTCCTACAGCCAAGCTATTTTCAAAAGGATCTGATATCATATCTGGCAGAGCGTGATAATATTCTACGCTAAATGTGAATCTTTTGCTTGCTACATATCTTATGGCACCACCAATACTAATAATATCGTTGTTTTCACTTTCGGTAAGAACTAGATTTCTATGAAGAATAGAAGGCATAACTTGGGTAGTTAACCTGTCATTCCATCTTCTAGCTATCAGCGCTTGATGAGTATAAGCTAATCTATGTTCAAATTTATTTTCTCTAGTATCATCTGAAAATTTCAAACCTCTAGCAGCTACTCCTGAAAACCAAGTAATAGAGACGGGACTCCCTTTTTCCTTCTTTTGTCTAATAATTCTAGCCTTAAAAAATGAGTCAATCGTTTTTTCGTAATTGCTTCTTCCTACTCCTAATGTTATATTATCAGAAATACCATAGTCAAACCCAATACGCATAGTTCCTTGGTCTAGTCCGAATAATTCATAAGCACCACCATTTATTTTTCCGAATCTGTGAGCTATAATGAATTTCATTACACCTTCATTGTTAGTCTCTATAGATTGGCCGTTAACTATCCTTGTGTCGTAAAATGATTTTCCTACAGGCTCACTTTCGGTTTCCTGTGCTTTTATTAGCGTTGCAACGCAGGTTAAAACACAAAGTATAAATAATCTCATAAATTTAGTTTTCAAGAGCTCCTTCATCTATCCATGTTTTAATAGTAAGAATGTCACACTCACTTAGTTTCGGTTGATTTTTAGGCATGTTAGTACATCCTTCATCATGATTAATTGCACAAAACAAAGATTCATCGGCCCAAGATTTTATATCAATATAAGTATCTAGAATCACATCACCTCTGGCTTCTGCTGTGCTATGACATATAAAACAGTTTTGATCAACAATAGGGATAATATCCAATTGATAGCTTACCATGCTAATGTCACATTCATTACTTTCAAATAACTCTTCCTCATTTTCATACTTACATCCTTGACTCATAGCCATAATTATAGCTAAAAGAGTTATAATGGTATAGAAGTAATTCTTAATCTTAACTTTTTCCATATCGTAATTAATAAAATATTTATAGTCTCTGTTAAAAACCAGAAGGCTTACAGTGACCGCTAAATTTAGATTTTCAAATTAAAGACCTAATCATCACTACATATGACAGTCTTGGTTAAACTTTTTAACATTAGAAATAAGTAAGGATTTTACTCGTTAAATTTCCACCTGCAAGAGTTTTCTCTAGCTGAAAACTCAAAGAAAATATACTTTTTATGAAATCCTCTCTTAACATCCTGGCATTCTTATGCCTATCTCTAGCTATACTAGGTACATCTTGTAAAGAAAATGACCTACCGGAATTTGTCAAAGTAAATCCAGCGTTTAGTCAATATGTGCTAGGTTTTAACTCTGGTGTGATGAGTAGGAAATCTCCAATAACTATCAAACTATCAGAAAAGAGTAAAAAGTTCACTGATTTTGACCAGCCTTTAGCTGAGGAAGTTTTTTCTTTTAGTCCAAATATTAATGGAACCTCCTACTGGAAAGATGCTGAAACTATAATATTCAAACCAAGCGAACCTCTTAAGTCTGATCAAAAATTCGATGTAGAATTCAAACTTGGGAATCTATTGGATTTACCTACTGAATTTCAGATGTTCGAATATTCTTTCAAGACCAACAAACAATCAGTTTATGTAAATGTAGATGGGCTGAAGCCATACGATGATAAAAATTTAGAGTGGAATTCGTTTAATGGAACTTTGGTTTCTACAGACTATTTAGAACCAGAATTGGCGGAAAAATTATTATCCGTTGAGAGTGAAAACCTAAACCTATCAATTAAATGGACTCATGATAGCTTTTCTAAAAGGCATCATTTTAAAATAGACAGTGTAAAAAGAAAAGCCACTGAAGCCGGCAGAATTATAGTGATGTGGGATGGGAATGACTACAATATTCACAACTCAGATTCTAGGGAGGTTGAACTTCCTGCCCTTAATGATTTTAAAATCATAAAAACTGAGGTAATCCAACAACCAGAACAGCATATTCTAGTTTCATTTTCAGACCCAATAGAAAAAACACAAGCTTTAAATGGATTTCTTCCTGTCTCTTATACACATCTCCGAGCCCACGAGACCTCTCTACATCT
>CAJXOV010000232.1 GCA_913057815.1 uncultured Flavobacteriales bacterium | reverse complement strand
CGAGATGTAGAGAGGTCTCGTGGGCTCGGAGATGTGTATAAGAGACAGTGGCTACTGGCATCAATTGGCTCTTCAAGAGGATTTGGATTTTGAATTGATGGCTATACAACCTGTACTAGTGTACATAAATGCCGAGTATTGGGGAATGATGAATGCCCGAGAAAGAATAAGCGATCATTACTTAGCAGAAGATTTATTCATTCCTAGAGACTCTATCATCATTACTGAGAAGGAATTAGAACCGTTTTTAGGTGATTCTATTCACTTTTACAACTTCAAAGAATTTGTTATAAATGAAGATTTAACAATAGAATCCAATTATCAAACTGTTCAAGACCAATTAGATATTAAGAGCTACTTGGATTATTTCTGTACAGAGATTTTTGCAGGAAATTTAGACTGGCCAGCTAATAACATTAAATACTGGAAACCAAGCCCTACTCAAGGAAAATGGAGATACATTATGTATGATCTAGATACAACCATGAAACTTAAAGAGTACATTCCTTATGATTTAGATATGTTTAGGTTCATTTTCGAAGACAAAGCTTGGTCTGTTAATTCGAAAATTTTTATGGCCTTACTTCAAAATGAAGAATTCAAAAGAACTTTTATCAATAGAATGGCTGATCTAATGAATACTAGTTTTTCTGAAGAGCGATTAACAGAATTGTTGGAAGAATTCGATGATCAGTTTATTCCACAAATAGAATCACATTACGGAAGGTGGAATGGAGATGTAGATGAATATTTTTCTGAAACTACAGATGTAATTCCTGGTTTCATCCAAGTAAGAAAAGGATTCTTACAGGATCAAATTATTTCTCATTTCGGAAAAGAAGATGTGGTTAACTTAAACTTTAATGTTTATCCAGAAGGGGCTGGAACTCTTCAAATCAATACCATTGAACCAGAATTACCTTTTAATGGAGATTATTTCAGTAAGAATGCCATTGATGTAACTGCCTCAGGAAATGCGGGTAAAAACTTTTTAAGGTGGGATTATTCTGAAGAAGGAATAGAAGATAGTCATTCGGCCTTCATTCGAACTGAATTCCCTTCATCGGGAACCCTAACAGCTATTTTTGAAGACGATAATAATGATACATTCTTTATTCTTCAAAATCCAATTCAAAACAAAGTCGTGAATGGTATTTTCAATTCATCAACTTCTGGTATTATCGATATTAACGTTTACAGCAGCAATGGACAATTAATTCAATCGTCCACCGAATATGTAGAGGAAGGAAAAAACAAAATAATTCTCCCTCTTAATGAATTTACAAGTGGTCTATTTTTTATTAGTTTGGATGGTGAAGACTTTCAACATTCTAGTAAATTCTTTATTCCATAAAGCGCTTTTAGCATATAGCTCACCTTAATTTTTAATTTCCATCTTAGATTAAGAATTTCTTAAATAGAAAAAGCTCAAGGTAGAACAACCAAGAAAATGACAAATATTCTGTGCTATTTTTCGTTATGTCAAAGTAAACTTTAAAACCTCAACCCTTTGAAATCAATTTTCTTTATGATGGCCTTCGTGGCAGTTCTCTTTTCTTCTTGTGCTCCAGAAAACAGAGTCTTTGAAAAACATCAATCGCTTTCGCCAGATGTAGAATGGCTAAAAACAGACAAAAAAACATTCGAAGTAGAAATAAACGATCCAGCATCTACTTATCAGTTCAATTTAGCATTTAGATATGCCAACGGTTATATGTGGAATGAAGCTAAAATCATAGTTGAAGAGACTTCTCCTTCTGGAATGAAAAAGATCACTCCTTACACACTTAAAATCAGAGAAGATAACGGAGATTATATAGGAGAAGCCGGATATGACATTTGGGATTCTACACATTTGGTTGAACCTGACTATAGATACAAAGAAGACGGAACATACACATACGTTTTATCACATGATATGCCTAGAGATGAATTTCCATTTGCCATGGAGATTGGTCTTATTATAGATAAAAACTAAAGAGTCTCTTTAAATGCAGAAAAGAAGTGCCACATTACGATTCCACCACAAATGGAGACATTCAGGGAATGCTTGGTACCGAACTGAGGAATTTCTATCGTAACATCGGATTGGTCTATAACTCCTTGACTTACTCCTTTCACTTCATTTCCGACTACTAAAGCGTATTTGTGATCATCAGAAGGAAGAAAATCTTCTAACATAGTAGAATTGGCTGTCTGCTCAATAGAACAAACTTGATAACCAGCAGTTTTTAAGCTTTGCAACGCTGCTAAACCTGAGTCACAGTATTCCCACTTTACAGTTTTAGTAGCTCCTAATGCAGTTTTTTCAATATCTCTGTGTGGCGGCTTAGCAGTAACACCACAAAGAATGATCTTCTCTATTCTAAAGGCATCAGCGGTTCTAAAAAAGGAGCCTACGTTATGCATGCTCCTTATATCTTCTAAAACTACTACTAGTGGTATTTTTTTAGCTGACTTGAACTCGGAATCAGATAATCTCCCGAGTTCAGCCAGCTTTAACTTTTTATTCTCACTCATTAATTAATTCTCAAGCTATATGGCATTCTAGCTTGTACACTAAATGCATTTCTCTCTTTCATCAATGAATTAATCTCTTTTATAGTAGAGGCATCCACTCCTAACTCAGAAGCTATAGATTCTAATCTTACATCAGCTCCAAATTCTTTTAATAGCTCTTCGAAAGGATCTATTGGCTTAGGATAATTCTTCACGTTATAATCTGATAAACTAGCCAGTTCAGCAGCTATATCTTTAGCTCTTTCTAATGTTCCTATTTCATCTACTAAACCTGCTGTAATAGCATCAGTTCCGCTCCATACTCTTCCACCAGCTACTTCCTTTACAGCATCCTGACTCATTCCTCTTCCTTCAGCTACCAAACTAGTGAAATCGTCATAAATATCACTAATAGATTCTTCGATAGCCTCATATTGAGTTTCATTTAGTGGAGAAAAAACACCAATATTTCCATTGGCATTGGTTCCTACTCTATCTGTATGAACTCCCAGCTTATTCTCTAATAAGTTCTGAGCATTAGGCAACATTCCAAAAACACCAATAGAACCTGTAATAGTAGCTTCTGATGCTACTATTCTATCAGCACCCGCAGCTATATAATAACCACCACTAGCGGCTAAATCACTCATAGAAACTACAAAAGGAATTCCAGCTTCTTTTATCAATTGAGTTTCTCTCCATATCACATCTGAAGCTAAGGCGCTCCCACCTGGAGAATTAACTCTTAAAACAATAGCTTTAGTGTTTTCTTCTAACCTAGCATCTCTTAATGCTTGTGCTATTCTATCTGATCCGATAGTAGCATCATCCCCTTCTCCGCTTTCTATAGCTCCAACTGCATAAACTACAGCTACCTCATCAGAGAAATCCTCGTTGTATTTCTTTTTTCCTTTATAATCAGCTAGGTTTATGAAGTTGATCTTTTCATCTGCTTCCACCCCTAATTTTCCCTTAAGAATTGAAGTCACTTGATCTCCATATTTTAAATCATCTATCAAGTTTAATTCTTTAGCATTATCAGCCACTCTTAATAGCATGCTGTCTGCTATTAAGTTAATTTGATCAGCAGTAATCCCTCTACTTACAGATATATCTTCTACCATAATAGTCCATAAATCATCTAGTAATTCCTGATACTGAAGTCTGCTTTCGTCAGACATACTGTTTCTATAATAAGGTTCTACAGCACTTTTAAATTTATTATTTGGTCCCCTTAGAACTTGAATCTCTACACCTACTTTTTCTAACATGTCTTTGTAAAACATGAGTTCAGCATTTAATCCATTCAACTCCATTCCTCCTGTTGGATACATATATACTTCATCAGCTGCAGAAGCCAAGTAATATCCACCTTGAGAATATCCTTCAGAGTATGCTACCATCCATTTCCCAGACTCTTTGAATTTCATCAATTCATCTCGTATATCAGTAATGGCACTAAATCCACCTGATGCACCAGAAAGATTTAAATAAACACCTTCAATTTTATCATCTGTAGCTGCTGATCTTAATCCTGATAGGATATTATTCAGACCGATAGTTTCAGACTCACCAGTTAGCGCTGAAAAATTAAATGCTGGATTATCCCCCAGCCCTCTTTCTACTATAGGAGCATCTAATGTTATTTCTAATACGCTATTCTTCTTTACAGTTTTTGACACCTCAGAACCTCCATCCATGGCTCCTGATATTGAGCTCGTTAAAGCCACTGTAAATAAAAGTATAAGTATCAATCCCACTCCAAATATGGCGATGATAGAACCCGCCAAAGAAGCGAAGAACATTTTCCAAAAGTTCATTTTAATATGTATTAATTTTTCACCAAAAGTATGTATTACTCATAGGACTTAAACCATGCTCAGTTCAATATTTGTTAATCACATGGCAACGAATGTTAAATTTGAATTGTGAAGCACTCAGTGTACATATCCTATGGAACTAATTTAGGCGATAAAAAAGCTATTATTCAACAAGCTTTTGATTCGATTAATAATCTTCCTTCTACTGACATAACTGAATATTCCAGCTTTTACAGTTCAGATGCATGGGGCTATTCTTCTGAAAACTCTTTTATAAATGGAGTGATTAAGATTTCTACAGATTTGGCTGTTTTTCCTTTATTAGTAGCGTTGCAACGCATAGAAAAATCTATAGGAAGAAATGAAAAAAGCACCACAGAATATGCCGACCGATTAATAGACTTGGATATTCTTAGTTATGACTCTCTTGTAATAAGCACACCAGCGTTAACTATCCCGCACGAATGGATGCATGTTAGAAACTTTGTATTAGAACCACTGGCGGAAATAGCACCTGAATGGACACACCCTTTATATTTGATGTCTGCTAAAAATTTATTAGCAAATTCAAAAGATAAATCTGAAGTCCGAAAAGTAGATGCACTATAATTTCATAG
>CAJXOV010000231.1 GCA_913057815.1 uncultured Flavobacteriales bacterium | reverse complement strand
GAATTACAACTGGACAAAAAGTGGCCGCTATTCCTGACCAACCAAAAATAATGACCCAAAAAACTTGCCGATCAGGAGACACGTAATTCATGATCATGGCTATGATTAGAGCAGTGAACGCCATAATGATTGTAGAAACTCTAGAAATTTTCGTTAGGTCCTTATCTTTTATTTGCGGACGAAATATTTTCTGATAAAAATCACGCGTAATAGCACTTGATGCTAAAATTAAGAGAGAATCGATCGTTGACATTATAGCAGATAACACTATAGCTATAAAAACTGCAACCAGAAGCGTGGGTAAGAAACTTTCAGTAATCATACTCAATACGTCTTCTCCATTATTACCCAAAATTGCTTCAGGGTCATCACCGCTTTTGGTGAAATATAAACGTCCTAATATTCCAATTGTTACTGCCGCTGCATCAGTAAGCAAAGTGAAAATTGCAGCTACCCATTTTCCCTTGTCTATTTCTGAAGTGTCTTTTATAGACATAAATCGAACATACACCTGAGGAGAACCAAGAAAACCAAGTCCTATCATTGAGAATCCTAAAATAGTAAACAAGTTCATCCACGGATCTGAGCTTCGGCCCATTACTTGGGTTAAAGTAGGGTCTATAGCATAAAGCCCTTCTACTACTCCCGTTCCATGATCCATTGAAAACCAAACTACGATAGGCAGCAGAACTAAACCGAAAAACATAAGTAATCCCTGAAATAAATCTGACCAAACTGCCGCTACAAATCCTCCGATAAAAATGTAAGTGAGAACAATAAAAAATCCGATGAGAGCCCCCAGTTTATAGTCAATTCCAAGCATTGATTTAAATGCCACTCCAGTAACATCAATTTGCGAAGCCACATAAATAACAATGAAAACCACCAATATGGATGCAGCTACTACTCGAAGTGTATTCGAAGTAGATTTAAAGTGGCCCTGCAAATAGTCGGGAATCGTTATGGCTCCATAACTGTCAGATCTTTTTTTGAATCGTTTGGCCATAAATTGCCATGAAACTATTACTCCTAAAAGCTCACCTGCTACCACCCAGTAGCCCGACAAACCGGCCATAGCACCCATTCCAGTCAATCCTATTAATAACCAACCTGACTCACCCGTAGCTCTTGCCGAAAATGCAACAGCCCAGAAACCCATTTTCTTGCCTCCAACATAATAATCGCTCATGCCCTTGATTTTACGGGATGCTAGAATTCCTATTAGGAATAAAACTCCAACATATAGTGCTAGAACTGATATCTTAATTACAAAGTCTTGGTCCATCATGATGAATACAATTTGTTATTTGGGTATAAATAATATGAACGTAAACCTCTATAAAACTTAACCAATTAGTGGATCTACTAGAAGGTGCAAAGTGGTCAAAAATATTGACATAGTAGCAAATTCTTAATAACTAGCTATTAGATTGGTTACTGCACATGCCTAAATTTGCTACCTTTGAAAAATCTCTGCGGTTGGGGTTTCATACCGATATAATTCAGTTAAGTGGACTTGCTATTTTAAAATAGTCTATTGAATTTGCAGAAAAAAAGGTGATTGCCCATTTTGAATTCTATTGAACAAAGCCCCGAGAAACATCAATCCATAAACGAATTAGTAACTTCCTTAATTGAGGAAGACAGGACAAAGTACAACAGAATCATTCGATCGTTTAACCTACCAATTAGTAGTTTTGAATCCTTTTGTTCCTGGTCTAATGAATCTTACACCCGAAATTGCATTGTTGAAAACGATAAGTTTCAACTGATATTACTTTGTTGGGAAGAAGGTCAAAAAACTCCTATTCATGATCATGGTGGAGAAGAGTGTTGGGTGAAAATTATTCAAGGTGAATTTAAAGAAACGATTTACAAAGTAAATTCATCTGGAGAACTCAATTTGACTAAAACATCCATTTCTAAAACTGGTGACATATCATATATGATTGACTTTATGGGATGTCATTGTTTGGAAAATATTTCTTCAGGTAAAAGCATGTCCCTACATCTATATGCAAAGCCTATTCACAATTGCAATTTGTTTGATGAAAAATCAGGGAAATCCACACCGAAAAAGCTCTCTTACACCACAGTACCGCAAGAGATGATCGATTTAATTTAATAAAACTTACATGTCTAGTATAAGTAATGATTTAGTTCTGTTTAATGAACTAGTTGAAGTCTTAATAAAAGAAGAAGAGAGTAATCCGGTGGCCGACAGAATTGATCCAGATAAACTTTATGATACAGTAGATCTTTCGCTGAATTCATCAGCTATGATCGATGATGAGTTTAAGAAAGTCCTGAAAAACGTACTGATTTCCACTCCAAAAACTGCTACAAACTTATTCTTTAACCAACTTTTTGGCGGTAGACAA
Source organism: uncultured Flavobacteriales bacterium (assembly GCA_913057815.1). GTDB lineage: Bacteria > Bacteroidota > Bacteroidia > Flavobacteriales_D > Sanyastnellaceae > ASP10-05a. The sequence goes on along the minus strand of CAJXOV010000231.1, from coordinate 2,560 downwards.
GGCAAGGCTGTTTTAGGCGACTTATTGGCTGTATTGCTTAATAACAGCATGTATACTTATAAAGTAGCTGGACCTCAAGTAGGAATTGAGCAGGAAATCATTCGACAATCATGTGACCTTATTGGCTATGGTAACCAGAGTAATGGTACATTCCCAACAGGAGGATCTATGAGTAATTACATGGCTTTGATTATGGCTCGTGATGCTAAAGATCCTAGCTGTAGATCAGAAGGTATGTCTAAGCCAATGGTAGTTTATACATCTAAAGAATCACATTATTCAAATGGGAAGAATGCTAGTTTTGCTGGAATCGGCAAAAATAATATTCGTTACATAGCAGCTGATTCAAGTGGACGAATGATTCCCGAGAAATTAGAACAACAAATCATAGAAGATATAGAAGAAGGTTTTATACCTACTTATGTTAACTCAACTGCTGGAACTACAGTACTAGGAGCATTTGATCCAATTGATAAAATAGCAGATATTACCGAAAAATATGGAGTTTGGCTTCATGTAGATGGAGCATATTGTGGAAGTGTGATTTTTAGTGATAAATACAAACATCTAGTAACTGGAATTGAAAGATCCAATTCGTTTAGTTACAATGCGCATAAAATGTTAGGGACACCTTTAATATGTTCAATCATTCTAGTAAATGATAAAAAACACCTGCACGACTCTTTCAGCACTCAAGCTGATTACTTATATCAAACTGACGGTGACGACTTCAACCTAGGAAAGACTTCTTTCCAATGTGGAAGAAGGAATGATGCCCTAAAATTCTGGACACTCTGGAAATCTGTAGGAACAAATGGATTAAAACAGATTGTAGATCATCAATTTGAATTGGCAGATGTAGCTCGTGAATATGTTAGAAACAATTCTAACTACACACTATACAGCTTTGATGATTCTATCTCAATTTGTTTTAATTATAAGAATTTAGATCCCACAGCTCTTTGCACCGCGTTGTATGAGCATCAAGTTACTGTAGTAGGATTTGGGTCTTTTGAAGAAGACACTTTTATTCGACTGGTAACTATAAATGCCAATAACGAGAAAAGTGATATTCTAAACTTCTTTAAAATTCTAGAAGAGTTTGTGGAAAAATCTCCAAGTTTGAAAAAAACTCAAGACAAAATTCACGAAGACCAATAGAGGAAAATTATGCGGTGCAATCAGAAATCTGAATGTACTTTACTTCAATTATTTGCTGTAACCGTTGATTAAACTCAACGCTCGAAGTAGATGCCATAAAAAAAGAGCCTCACTATCTGAGGCTCAATCGTTATTCCAATTCGAAATTAGAAGTGTCCTGTCACATAAAAATGACATCATCTAAGATTAAACAAAAGTTCCGAATCGTTCGAAATGACATGTGTAACCATTCGGATTTCTTTTGAGATAATCTTGATGCTCAGGTTCTGCAGGCCAAAACTTTGAAATCGGCTCCAATGTAGTTACTACATCTGCTTCCCATTTTCCAGATTTATTTACAATATCAATCACTTCTTTAGAAATTTTTAGTTCCTCATCATTTTGAATAAAAATAGTTGATCGGTAACTCGAGCCTAAATCATTCCCCTGTCTATCCAAAGTAGTTGGGTTGTGAATTCTAAAGAAGTAGTCTAAGATATCCTTAAAGGACGTTTCATTAGCATCGTAAGTAATTTCAATTCCTTCAGCATGTCCTGGATGATTTTTATAAGTTGGGTTTTCATTTTCACCACCTTGATATCCCACTTCTGTATCAAGTATACCCTTTCTTATTCGAAATAAGTCTTCCATCCCCCAAAAACAACCACCTGCTATATATGCTTTTTTTATATTTTTCATCTTGGCTTATTTTAAAAAGTTCCTAATTGCGTAGCTGGCTAACACACCTTCCCCTGTAGCTGCTGCTACCTGAGCTATTGCTCCTTCTCTACAGTCACCAGCCGCAAAGATTCCATTTACGGATGTTTCAGCCAACGCTGTTGTTTGAATAAATCCTTTTTCATCCAACTCTATTATGCCTTCAAAAGGAGTCGTATTTGGAATTAATCCAATAAAAATAAATACGCCATCTGCTGATATTAATGATTCTTCGTTGGTTTCTTTGTCTTTTACCTTTAGCGACTTAAACAACTCTTTGTCATCGGCTATAAACTCTACAGATGTCTTATTCATATAGGTAGATATGTTATCTATGGAAGATAACTTTTCTACATAGGTTTGGGATGCAGTAAACTCACTTGACCGGTTAACAATTTTAACGCTTTTACAAAACCCGGCAAGAAATATTCCTTCTTCCAAAGCGGAATTCCCACCTCCAATTACTATGATATCTTTATCTCTATAAAAAGCCCCATCACAAGTAGCACAAAAATGGATACCTGAACCTATTAGTTCAGACTCATTGGGAATACCAAGCTGTCTATAGGTAGAACCAGTAGACAACACAATAGTTTTTCCAATAAAAGAGCTTCCTTTGGTTTTTACTGTAAATAGATCTCCGTCTTTAGATATACCTACTACCTCTTCTCCGGTCTTAATAGATGCGCCATAAGTTTTGGCT
>CAJXOV010000230.1 GCA_913057815.1 uncultured Flavobacteriales bacterium | reverse complement strand
TCTAGTAACTAAGAATGCCAGAGACGCAGTCAGCAATAGAGAAAATTTGAGGTACGAGCGTACCAGAGGTTTTGGAATGGTACGCAGAATGTTTTCTGCATTAGGAGATAAATGGTTTGAACTAGGAAAACTAGAAAATCCAAGAGATGTTTTCTATTTGGAATTAGCGGAAATATTAGAATCCGAAAAAACAGGGTTTAAGGCAGAATGGACTCCGTTAATTAAAGAAAGAAAAGCAGAGTTCGAAAATTTTGCAACGCAGAGAATACCACAGGAAAGGTTCTTTACCTATGGCCAAAATTTCACAGACGAATATATTTACTCTGATGAAAAACTAGAAAAAGCTGAAAATGACTTAAGTGGAATAGGATGCTGCCCTGGATTAGTAACCGCTAAAGTGAGAGTAGTCACTGACCCTAATGAAATCGATTCTTTAGATAATGATATATTAGTCACCTCAAGCACTGACCCTGGATGGGTAACACTTTTCCCTACTTGTGCGGGTATTATAGTAGAAAGAGGAAGTTTATTAAGCCACTCAGCTATAGTTTCCAGAGAGATGGGAATACCATGCATAGTAAGCGTAAAAGGACTGTTGAGAACGTTAAAAACAGGAGATGAAATCACGATGGACGGAAGCACTGGAGTCATAAAAATGCTAAAGAATGGGTGAGCAGCTAAAGGAGGTGAGACATGATATCATTCGTTATGCCAACTGCTGGGAGGATGCCGATATTCTTATCGAGGCTCTAGATGTGAGAGCTAATGACAGAGTACTTTCCATAGGCTCAGCTGGAGACAATAGTTTTTCGCTTCTCGCTCAGAATCCAGAATTGATAGTGGCAGTAGATATCAATCAAGTTCAACTGAACCTTATAGAACTTAAAAAAGCAGCTTTTAAAACACTGGATTATGATTCTTTTCTGGAGTTTTTAGGATTTAAAAAATCAGGGAATCGATTGGTCCATTGGTCTAAAGTAAAAAAAGAACTATCAGAGGAATTGGCTCTTTTCTGGGAAGAGAGAATAGAAGAAATAGAAAAAGGAGTGATTTATGAAGGAAAATTCGAAAAGTATTTTGAGTATTTCAGAACCAAAATTCTGCCTTGGATTCACTCGCAGAAAGAAGTAGATGAGCTGCTAAAACCTAAATCGGCAGAGGAACAAAAAGCATATTTCCATAAGACATGGAATACTTGGAGATGGAGACTATTGTTTAAAGTGTTTTTTAGCAGAATAGTAATGGGAAGATTTGGACGAGACCCTAAATTCTTAAAAGAAGTAGAAATTTCTGTAGCCAATTATATTTTAGGAAGTGCTAAGAAGAAACTGAGCTCTGTGGCTTGCCAGTCGAATTACCTGCTGCATTTCATCATGAAAGGAAATTTCGGAGATGTGCTACCGCATTATGCAAGACCAGAAAATTTTCAAGTCGTCAAGAGAAACATTCATAAGCTAGAGGTTTTTCAAGGGTTGGCAGAAGACGCCTTCAAGGAATACAATGGCTTCAACCGGTTCAATTTGTCTAACATTTTTGAGTACATGACTCCTGAATTGTTCTCTGCTGTAAGCACTAACTTATTGGAGAATGGAGCAGCAGATTCTAGGTATGCGTATTGGAATTTAATGGTGCCTAGAGTTATCTCGAAGATTGATTCATCGGTGGTGTTAGACAAAGAACTTTATGAAAAATTAGGAGAACTAGACAAAGGATTCTTTTACTCTAAATTTATAGTGGAGATAAAGTCATGACAGAAAATATTTTACATACAGCCTATTTAGCAGCGGCCTTTCTAGCGCTCTTTGCCAGTGCTGAAATCATGTTTCATAAGTTCAACGTGAAAGCCGAGGTAACCCGAAAATATGTGCATCTATGTACAGGTTTACTCACCATGCTTTTTCCTCCGCTTTTAGGGAATCATTGGTTCGTGCTGTTGCTCTGCGGGAGCTTTTTGGTGATTCTGTTGGTCTCTTTAAAGTTCAAATTATTACCATCTATAAACGCGGTAGAAAGACAAACCAGAGGCAGCATACTTTTTCCGGTAATAGTGTATGGCTGCTTTTTGATTTATACTTTTTATGGGCAGTTTACATTTTATTACATCCCTATTCTCATCCTAGCCATTTGCGACCCTGTGGCAGCATTGGTCGGCAAGCGATGGCCTACTGGCGAATACACAACTTTCGGCCACAAGAAAACACTGAGCGGTTCTGCCGGATTTTTCATTTCGGCAGTGCTTACATGTCTATTTTTAATAGTGCTGGTAGACGGAGTGAGCTGGGGAAATGGACTAATTGTGGCTCTTATAGTCTCAGGCGGAACGGTGGTGGCAGAAGCATTAACGCATAAAGGATATGACAATCTGACTATACCGGCTTCAGCGGTACTTACCCTAATGGCTCTTAGTCGAATAAACCTGTTGGATGTCGGAATATAAAATCATAAAATCCAAACCTGGCAAAGAAGAACATGAGCTTTTTACTCAAGTTCCTAAAAATTTATATCCAGAAAAAAGTCAACGATTTCATCTAGGTTTTGAACCTTCAATGCTTTTTCTCCAAGGATGTTACACTCTTATAAAATCTGAAAAACCCATAGGAAGATTCGCGTTTTATGTAAACCCTGCGCTTTTGCATGAAGGAGAATCTGCTGGCTGTATAGGCAGTTATGAATGTGAAGAATCGAGCGTTGCAACGCTGATGCTAATCAACCATGCCAAACAAATAGCAACTGAACTCGGTCTTAAATGGCTGATAGGTCCTATGGAAGGAAGCACATGGGAAAGCTATAGATGGAGTGATTCCAATGAGCTGGATAATTTTTTTATGGAGCCATTTCATCATAGTTATTATGCGGAGCAGTTCACTGAAACAGGTTTTCAAAAGATTGGGAAATATGTTAGTGCACTAGATAAAACCATGCTAGGAGAAGAAGCGGAATTGGCTAGTTGGAAAAAGAGTTTTGAGGCTCAGGGAGCAGTGATTAGAAATTTAGACACGCAGAATTTAAGAGAAGAACTAGGGAGGATAGCCAAATTAAGCATTGAGGCATTTTCAGATAATTTCTTGTACACTCCTATTTCGGAAGAAGAATTTATAGCTAAATATGAAAAAATATCAACTCTGCTAAACCCAGAGTGGATTTGGATAGCCGAAGATAAAACAGGAGAACCTCACGCATTTTTATTCGCCATTCCTGATCTATGGGACAAGGAAGGAAAAACTATTATCCTAAAAACAGTAGCGCGAAAAAAAGATTCTGCGTTTAAGGGAATTGGAAAATTTATGACTGCTTCTCTAAATGTGAAAGCTAAAAAACAAGGAATCAAACAAGTGATTCATGCGTTTATGTATGACGAAAATGTGTCTAGTGAAGTGAGTGAACAAATGCAGACAGAGCCTTACAAATCCTATTCACTATACGGACTGAAGCTATGAATATTTCTGAATTATTCATAGAAGCTGCCAAAGCGTATCCTGAGAAACTTGCCATTATAGACAAGACTAAAGAAATCAACTATGCTGAACTAGCTCGTGAAGTAAAATCTACGGCTGGCTATTTCCAGCAAGCTGGTATCAAAAGAGGAGACCGAGTATTGGTTTTTGTGCCTATGGGAATAGACCTTTACAGAGTAGTACTGGCGCTTTTTTATACTGGAGCTACAGCGGTATTTCTAGATGAATGGGTGAGTGTGAAACGACTTTCGGTATGCTGTAAGCTAGCCGAATGCAATGGATTTATTGGCGTTAGAAAAGCCAAAATTCTATCTTACTTTCTCAAAGAATTAAGAAGAATTCCTATCAAACTGAACCTTTCTAAAAGAGGAGCAGAGATGCAGTCTGCTGTACAAATGAATGAGGATGAAAGTGCGCTTATCACCTTTACCTCTGGAAGCACAGGAGTTCCTAAAGCAGCAGATAGAACTCATGGATTTTTAAAAGAACAGTTTGATGCCTTGCTAGATGAAATCAAGCCCAAGCCAGTAGATATAGACATGACAGCACTGCCTATAGTTCTATTTGTAAATTTAGGCGTGGGTTGTACTTCTGTCATTGCCGATTTTAAAATGTCTAAACCGGATGAGCTAGATGTAGAAAAACTCTGGAATAATCTCTCAGAAAATCGAGTGAATAGAATTATAGCTTCTCCTTTTATGGTAGTAAAATTAGCTGAATACATCATGCAGTTAAAAATGCCATTAGAGAATATTCAACAAGTGTTTACAGGTGGAGCACCTGTTTTTCCAAAGGATGCCAAATTGTTTTCAGATGCCTTTCCAACCGCTGAGGTGACTCTGGCTTATGGTTCTACAGAATGCGAACCTATTAGCTCAATTTCTGCAGTCGAATTGGCGGCTACCTTAGAAAGTAAATCAGAAGGGTTAGCAGTGGGTAGCGTTTATCATAAAACAGAGTTGAAGATTATTCCAATCTCAGATGAAGAGATAATATTGGAATCTGCTAGCGGGTTAAATGAACTAGAATTATCGGCAGAAATTATAGGAGAAATTATAGTGGCTGGGCCTCATGTTTTAAAGAGATATTTCAAAAACCCAAAGGCATTTAAAGAAAATAAAATAGTGGTAGACGGAGAAATCTGGCATAGAACAGGAGATAGCGGCTTCTTAAAAAACGGAAAACTATTCCTTACCGGAAGATGTGGACAGCTTATCTCTAGAGGAGAGGAATACATCTCTCCTTTTATAGCAGAAAGCCGATTAAATGCTATGGATGAAGTTAGTATGGGGACTGTTATAGAAATAAAGAATGAAATTATTCTAGTAGCTGAGACAGCCATAAGTAGTGAGGAAGTCAAGGAAAAAGTAGGGGGAAGTTTTTATTACGATAAAGCCGTGATGCTTAAAAACATTCCAAGAGACCCACGGCATAACTCCAAAATCTGTCTCTTATACACATCTCCGAGCCCACGAGACCTCTCTACATCT
>CAJXOV010000229.1 GCA_913057815.1 uncultured Flavobacteriales bacterium | reverse complement strand
GATGTAGAGAGGTCTCGTGGGCTCGGAGATGTGTATAAGAGACAGTTTCTACGGAATGGAGAACTCCAGAAGGAAACTTAATGCAAAGCTGGTACGATATTGTTGGACTTCCTTTTGGCTCAGTAAGTACAATTGAAAACAACGGAGGAGTAGCTTATACATTCGCTAATTGGAGGCCTGTTGCAGAAGATGCGATTTTTGAGGACAGGTTGATTGAAATTGAGTTAGAGATAGAATATAATGAAACTTCTCGACTGATGCAGATTTCTTCAGAGATTGACTTCGTGGCTGAAGCAGAAGGGACATATAACCTAATCTTCGCTGTAGTGGAGAATAATATTGAAGATTGGCAGAAAAATGGAACAGGAGTGGACAATCCTGCTGACCCAAATTTCATAGGTGGGAATATTTCTAACTACATACATAAACATGTTTTAAGGAGTCATCTGAATGGCCTTTCTGGTGAGGAGGTCACTTCTGGGACAACAGCTTCAGGTGCGTCATTTAGTAGCGGAAATACTAGTACTTTAGATGAAGCCTATGTAGCAGAAGAAGTTTCTATTTATGCATACATTTACAATACAGAAACTTTAGAGATTTTAGATGTTGTGGAAAAACATATCATTGAGTAAAGCTTATTTAAACCTACCCGTCTTATTTGTTCTAATCTCTTTTTCCTTTTCAGGACTGAGCCAAATTGATTTTTCAGGTGGAATCGAAGTAGGTGCTTCAAGTACCCAAATATCTGGTGACGCACTAAGTGGATTTGATAAGTTTGGTTTATCAGCAGGCCCCTTTATTAGAACCACTTTTTCTGATAAATCTTCAGCTAAACTGGGGATTTTATATTTAAATAAAGGAAGTAAAAAGAATGCTGATCCTGATAATGGGGATTTAATCACTTATGCTATTCGATTAAATTATGTAGAGGTTCCTATTACTTATTCTTATAGCATAAATAGTATTAGAGGAGAAGGAGGAATAGCCATAGCTAGATTGGTTTCTAGTTCGGAATTAGGAACAGATGGAATAGAAAGAGATTTTGTATTCCCATTTGAAAAAATGGATTTTTCTGTAGTTTTAGGAGCTAGTTATTATTTTTCAGATAATATTTTCGTAAACGGCAGATGGTCTCAGAGTGTTATTCCTGTTAGAAAATCACCAAGTGTTGTGAACTCAGCTTCGTTTTATGAAGCAGGTATGTACAATACCGCTTTCCAACTGATGTTTGGTTATGAGTTTTAATCGGTAAACGGGCTCAGATTCAAACCTTCAACTTCCTTTCTAAAAGGGGCGTATTTTTCAATTATGAATTCATCTATTTCTAGCTTGGCTTCCTCATATCTGTTTCTAGCATTTTGCACCGCGAAGTATGAATTGCTTGCTTCTTTATAAGTCAGATTGACATCTTTAACCAGTGAGCCTGCGTTATACAGCAAGCTGTTCAATCGTACTGTTACATGCTCATATCCTACTTCATCACGCGGGCTCATGTACCATTCTTCCAGTTTATCAATTCGTTTTACTAGAGTTTTAGCAGAATCTAATAGCTGTACTAGAGTAGAATCTTCTGGATATGCTTCTAAAAGAGTTTGAGAAAGTAAAAGTGATTTTCTAGCGTGTTGCAATATTTCAAACGTAACACTAGCTTCTTCAGCTAATTGGTTTATTCGTTCTATTCCAATCAGATAATCTTCAGGAATATTGAACTCCATTCTCGGATCAGCCAATACTTCAATTGATGTTTCAGATTTGTGTCCATCATATTCAGCGGTAACGTTATATAATCCTGGAGGTAGAAATCCTCCACCTTGTTCAACGGCATCTTTTTCTCTGATATTTCTGCTCGGGTACCGTTGACCTCTGGCATCTAATCTCCACATGAACTCATTAAACCCATCTTTAGCATCTACTTTAAAATGACGAAGAGAATCACCATCAGTGTTTAAAATGGCCACTGAAATTTTTTGTTCTTTTTCATCTAGCGAATCATTCAAGGCCACGTGATAAAAGAATTTGGCTCCATTGTGTTTGTTCTTTCCAGAGAAGAAATGGTCTGCTCTAAATCGTTCTCCTCTTGGTCTAGAGAAAGTTGATTTGTAAGCTTGCTGAGGTTTGAAAAGTGTAAATTCTGAATCGAATTCAGTAGTGTTTTGCTCCGCTAATTCTCTCAAAGGTCTTATGTCATCTAAGACATAAGCCGCTCTCCCGAAAGTTCCTATGATCAAGTCGCCAAATCGCTCTTGAATCTTTAAATCTATAACTGATACTGATGGAAAATTCTCCTTCCATTGTGACCAACTGGAGCCCCGGTTAGTAGAAACGTACAAACCATGCTCCGTGCCCATAAAAAGTAAATCTGGCTGTTCCTTATCCTGAACTATGCAATGCGTGTAGCCATTGACGGATGCATCAGAAGCTATGTTTTCCCATTTTTTTCCGTAGTCTTTAGAATGGAATAAGTAAGTCTCAAAATTATTTCTTCGGTAATCGTTTACCGCTATAAAAATCTCTCCTTTATTTACCGGAGAAAGCTCAATTTGTGCTACCCAAGCACCTTTAGGCATTTCCTTAATGTGGATTTCACTCCAATTATCACCTTTGTCAGAAGTGTAATGGATTCTTCCATCGTCTGTTCCTGCCCAAATCTCGTTTTGATCTAACTCAGAAGGAGAAATGCAAGTGATGGTAGTAAAGTTTTCTGCTTGTGTAGCATCTAAAGTCAAACCTCCGCTTTCTGATTGTTTTTGCTTTAAAGAATCATTGGTACTAAGGTCTTCAGAAAGTAGTTTCCAGCTATTTCCCATGTCGCTTGAATAATGCACAAACTGGCTTCCCATGTAAACTGCGTTAGAATTATGTGGGTCTATAGAAATGGCTCCATTCCAGTTATATCTGAGTGTTTCACCATTCGGATGAACTGGCTTAATGTCAACCTGTCGACCAGTATGCGTATTTATCCTATTCACAGAACCTCCCTGATACATGGCATATGCTTGTCCGCCAGAATCGGGAACAGGAACCACGTCAAAACCATCTCCGAAGAGGATTTCCTGCCAGTCTTCATTTCTAATTCCATCTACATGCCACACAAATCCTGGGCCTTTCCAAGAACCATTATCCTGCATTCCTCCATAGATATTATAAGGAATTTCATCATCTACATTTATGTGGTAGAACTGAGCCAATGGCAGGTTTCTAATAAATTCCCAACTTTGTCCTCCATCTCTGGTAATGTTCAATCCACCATCATTCCCTTCGATCATAAAATTGGAATTCTCAGGATGAATGTAAAACGCATGATGATCTGGATGGTAAGCGGGGTAATCCATTATGGTATTGAATGTTTTTCCTCCATCTATGCTTTTACTAAAGTAAGACCATAGATTAAATAATACGCTTTCATTCTGCTGGTCGGCATGAATTTCTGCATAATAAAAAGGCCGGTTTCCTATGTTTTCAGTAGAAACCAGTTCCCAGTTCACACCTCCATCTGTAGATTTATACAAACCAGTTTTGGCAGACTCTATAAGAGCATAAACTACATCTGGATTGGCCGCTGAAATGGCTAATCCCATCCTGCCCAATGGACCTTCAGGCAATCCGTTTTCAGTATCTAACAGTTTCCAATTGTCTCCTGCATCATAGGTAACATAAAGCCCAGAACCTGGCCCTCCCGAATTAAAAGTCCACGGCTGTCGGCCATATTCCCACATGGCAGCGAAAAGTTTGTTAGGATTGGTAGGATCTTGGATTAGCTCAGCACATCCGACAGAATCACTTACGAAAAGTACATTCTCCCAAGTGTCTCCTCCATCTTTAGTTCTATAAACTCCACGCTCAGGATTTGGACCCCAAACAGAACCCATAGCACAAGCGAAAACCACGTTAGAGTTTTGCTCATTAATAATTACTCGGTGAATATTCTTGGTAGCTTCCAGTCCTTTGGCTTCCCATGTCTGACCAGCATCTATGGACTTATAAATTCCACCACCACTAGTGTGTGAGTTTCTGGGATTTCCTTCTCCTGTTCCTACCCACAGTTCATCTGTATTTTCTTGATTGATGGCCACTGAGCCGATTCCTAGCACAGGGTTGTCATCAAAAATGGGATCCCAAGTGATTCCACCACTTACAGATTTCCAGACTCCTCCAGAAGCTGTTCCTATATAAATGACTTCAGGATTATCGGTTTCAGCATCTATAGCTGTAACTCGTCCGCTCATTCCTGCAGGTCCGATAGAACGCAGATCCATTGTTTCCTGGAGTTGCGTGCTTAAGGTTTGTGCTTCTGTTTTAAGGGTAAGCGTTGCAACGCAGAAAAGAACTGCAGTAAATCTTAATAGAGGGAAAGTCTTAAAAATCATTCTTGGTTATATATCGTGTAAAGCTCCACCGGTAAATTCCAAACAGTGGTTTTGTCTTCTAGGTTCATACCGTTTTTGAGGGCTACTTTTTTCGAAGGTAAATTATCTTCATGAATCATGGAGTACAATTTCTTAGTCAAATTGTTATCAAATGCTAACTTCTTAAAAAACTGAGCAGCTTCTGAAGCATACCCTTTTCCCCAATATTCAGGCATGAGGTGATATCCTACTTCTAGCACTTGTTCTCCATGTAGGTCTTGGAGTAGAAGCCCAGCTTGACCTATTATTTCATCTTCACCTTCAAGATGAATCCCTAGAAATCCATAAAGATTATTTTCATACCTCATGAATTGCTTATCGAACCATGGGTCTACATATTCTGCTACTTGAGCTACTGGAGGCATAAATTCGTTAGACCGTGAATCCGTGAGAAATTTAACCCACTGAGGTTTGTCTTTTTCTGAAAGGGGTTTGAAGGAAAGTCGCTCTGAATAATGTATTTTTAAGTACTCCATTATTTGGGCTGATTCTCAGCAAATTCTTTAAAATTCTCCATGAACTGTCTCTTATACACATCTGACGCTGCCGACGAATAG
>CAJXOV010000228.1 GCA_913057815.1 uncultured Flavobacteriales bacterium | reverse complement strand
CTCTATTCGTCGGCAGCGTCAGATGTGTATAAGAGACAGGCTTAGCGTTTATGAATATGGAAGAAAGACTTCAGAAATATTTACATGACAAAGTATTAGTAACTAGATCTTCAGAAATTCATATTACTCATGCTGAAATTGCTCGAGATTTGCATTCATCACGGGTAGTCATTTCTAGATTGATGAAGAAACTAGAAAAGAATGGAAAAGTAGTTCAGAGAAGAAATATGGTCTCTTTACCTGAGTACTCTTAACGATCTAGGTAACATTAGTCACTAAGTAAAGAAAATGTCTCTTTTATCTTTGCAGTCTAATTTTGATTCATGATAGATTTTTTATCTCAACCTTGGCCTTGGTATATTGCAGGACCTTTAATTACAGTAATAATGGTGTCTATGTTTTTTTTCGGGAAAACATTTGGAGTATCATCCAATTTGAGCACAATTTGTGCTGCTGCCGGTGCTGGTAAAAAGATTGAATTCTTTAGGTTTGATTGGAAGTCTAAAGTATGGAATTTAATTTTCTTAGCTGGGCTAGTTATAGGTGGAGTGATTTCATCTACTATTCTTAAGAATCCAGACAAAATAGATCTCAATCCTAAAACAGAAGAAGTATTAAATGCCCATGGGATTATGAATGAAGGGGTTCTTCCAGTAGAGTTATTCGGATTGGATGCTTTATTTACAATGAAAGGGTTTCTCATTTTACTTATCGGAGGATTTTTAGTTGGATTTGGTGCACGCTATGCAGGCGGATGTACTTCCGGTCATGCCATAAGCGGATTAAGTAATTTACAGTTACCATCTTTAGTAGCAGTCATAGGTTTTTTCATAGGTGGTTTATTAATGGTTCATTTGTTATTCCCAATCATATTTTAAAAAATGAAGTCAATTAAATTTTTACTAGCGGGCACTATTTTCGGAATAATACTTTCTAAATCTGAAGCAGTTTCTTGGTTTAGGATTTTTGAAATGTTTCATTTTCAATCCTTTCACATGTACGGTATAATCGGGTGTGCGGTTGTTTTAGGAGCACTGGCCACTTTTATCATTAAAAGAATGGGAGCTAAAGATTATACAGGAGAACCTATCACGTTTATTCCTAAAAATAAAACATACATCAACGGTATTCTGGGAGGAACACTTTTCGGTTTTGGTTGGGCATTAGCTGGAGCTTGTCCTGGTCCTATGTTTGTACTCTTAGGTCAAGGATTTGCATCCATTCTTGTAGTAATAGGTGGAGCCATTCTGGGTACATTTGTCTTTGGAATGATTAAAAGGTACTTGCCTTTCTAATGGAAGAAACGTTACTAATAGGATATGGTTTTGCCATTATCATTGGGTTGATAATGGGGCTGCTGGGAGGTGGCGGGAGTATACTTACAGTTCCCGTATTCGTTTATCTATTGGGGTTTGATGAAGTTACCTCTACAGCATATTCCCTATTTGTTATAGGTGTAACATCTACGGTAGGAGCTAGTAGAAATGTTCTGAGTAAGAATGTAGATTTCAAGAGTGCTTTGGCTTTCGGATTACCGTCTTTCTTAACTATTTATTTAACGAGGCGTTATCTAGTTCCTGAGATTCCTGTTGAGATTTTTACTATTGGTGATGATGTATTTACACGTAAAACATTGATGCTATTATTCTTCTCAGTATTACTCATTCTGGCAGCCGTGCCTATGATTAAGAAAAGGAAATTCAAGTCATCAACTGATCCTGAAGAAAGTTTTCCATATGTGAAAATCACCCTACAAGGAGCAGTCATAGGTTTGCTGGCAGGCATAGTAGGAGCGGGAGGCGGGTTTTTAATCCTTCCAGCTTTGGTGTTGCTTTCTAAGTTACCTATGAAAAAGGCAGTAGGAACTACACTGTTTATAATAGCATTTAATTCTCTCATAGGTTTTTCAGGTGATGTCCAAAACATTGAAATTGATTGGAAGTTTTTACTTCCGTTCACGGCATTTTCTATCTGTGGAATATTATTAGGAGTTTACTTTTCTAAGTTCATAGAAGGACCAAAATTAAAGCGAAGTTTCGGCTTCTTTGTCTTAGTAATGGCGGCTTACATTATTTCTAAAGAGTTAATTTTATAATAGAAGTTTAACATGAGTTTGGTTTTGCGTTGCAACGCTTAAAGGAGAACTAAATAACTTTGTACAACAAATAAGAACATGATAATTCAACAGATATATACAGGATGTTTGGCTCAAGGAGCATATTACATCGAAAGTGAAGGAGAAGTGGCTATCATAGATCCACTTAGAGAAGTTCAGCCATATATAGAAATGGCAGAAGGGAAAAAAGCGAAGATTAAATATATTTTGGAGACTCATTTTCATGCCGATTTTGTGAGCGGACATGTAACTTTAGCTGAGAAAACAGGTGCTTCTATCATTTACGGTCCAAATGCCAATCCTTCTTTTGAAGCGTTGATAGCTGAAGATGGACAAGAGTTTAAATTAGGAAACTTAACGATAGTGGCACTGCATACACCAGGACATACTATGGAGAGTACTACCTATTTATTGAAAGATGCTGAAGGTAAAGACACGGCTATTTTCTCAGGTGATACTTTATTCTTAGGAGATGTAGGAAGACCGGATTTAGCGCAGAAAGCAGCTACTATGACCCAAGAGGATTTAGCAGGAATTCTGTTTGACAGCTTGAGAAATAAGATCATGCCACTGGCAGATGACATTACGGTTTACCCTGCACATGGAGCTGGTTCGGCTTGTGGGAAAAACATGAGCAAAGAAACTGTAGGAAATTTAGGCGATCAAAAAGCTACCAACTACGCGTTGAGAGCTGACATGACTAAAGAAGAATTTATAGCAGAAGTTACAGATGGTTTATTACCTCCACCAGCGTATTTCCCGCTGAACGTGAAAATGAATAAGGAAGGATATGCCAGCATAGATGAGGTTATCAAGAAAGGAGATGTGGCGCTCTCTCCAGCAGCTTTTGAAACAGCTGCCAATGAGACTGGAGCTGTGATGTTGGATGTACGTCACCAAGATAAGTTTGTGGTAGAACATGTTCCTAATTCTATTTTTATTGGAATTGAAGGTGGGTTTGCCCCTTGGGTAGGAGCATTAATCAAAGATGTTGAGCAGCCTATTCTTCTTATTGTAGAAGATGATGTTATTGAAGAAGCCATCACACGACTGTCAAGAGTAGGATTTGACAATATCTTAGGATATTTAGAAGGTGGATTAGAAAGCTGGAAGACAGCAGAAAAAGAAGTGGAGAGTTTAGAATCTATTCCAGCAGAGCAATTTGCAACGCAAGTAGAGGAAGATGGGAGAAAAATATTTGATGTTAGAAAACCAGGAGAATGGGATGCTGAACATTTACCAGATGCAGAAAACGCTTCATTGGGTGAGTTGAATAATCATTTAGCAGAATTCCCTAAAGAAAGCAAGTTTTACATTCACTGTGCTGGAGGTTACCGTTCTGTAATAGCATCATCTATTCTTAAGTCAAGAGGTATTCATAATATGATAGATGTAAAAGGAGGGTTTGACGCCATTAAGAATACGGAGTTGAAGACATCTACTTTTGTCTGTCCAAACTCATAATCGGTAGTGAATAATCTGGCATTAATAATTAAAAAAAGATGGAACAACTAAACGCACAACAGTGGAAAGAGAAGTTAGATGCTTCTTCAGACGGAATAATTGTGGATGTAAGAACTCCAGTAGAGTGGGAGGAAGGCATTATTCCAAATGCTGTTTTAAATAACATTCACGAACAACAAGGATTCATGGATTACGTGCAGTCTTTAGATAAAGACAAAGAGTATTTCATGTATTGCAGGAGTGGTGCTAGAAGCGGGAATGCTTGTGCCTATATGGAAAGCCAAGGGTTCACTAAAACATATAATCTAGCAGGAGGATTTATGAATTGGCCTTTTGAGAAAGCTTAGAACAACTTTTAAAAGCTTAATTTATAAGGACTGTTTGAATAGGTTTTTATGAGAAATCTTTGTTTGGGTCAAAGCTGGGAAATCAAGATATTTAGTTGATGAAATATTTGTTTCTGCTTTTCAGTTTTTCTTTGATTTTGGTTCAATGCAAGAAGCCATTCAAATTCAAACACTCCTATTACCTAGTTGAGAACGACAGTCCTTATCCTAGTTATGCAATCTCGCTAGATTCGTTAGGTTATTTTGTAACTATTGGAAGCGGATACGATTCGATTTTTCCAGCCGAAGTAAGCGATGATTCCATTAGTTTTTATTTGCCTTGTCTATATCACAGACACGCTTATTCATACAATGTCGATACTCTGTTTATTCATTCACTTTATGGGACGTATAAACTTACACCAATTGACTCTATCACTCAAGAAATTCTATTTGCCAATGAATTAGTAAATCTTCAGATTGAAGAGGGAAAAGGAGAGTTAAAATCTCCAGTAAAAGACTTAAGGTGTGAAATAAAGGTCGGATATTCTCTCAGAGATTCAGTTGATGGTTTTACGATGCAAATAAATGATGATATCATCGATTTTGAAGATTTGAAAGTCTTTCAAGATGAGATTGGAACTTATGATGAACGGCTTGATATTCTTCTGTTCTTCCATAAAGAATTTCCACTAAAAGAAAGAAAACTCCTCATTAGTGAACTGATGAGTAATAGTAAACTGGACTTGCACAAGGCTTATTTTGATACAACAGATATCGACTTTGTGAGCTTTAATAAAATCAACGCGTCTCATGAACTGGATTAAGAAAAACACCAAACTATTCTTGTTAGCCTCATTAACTTTGGGGTTAGGGCCATTTTTTCCTGAACCACACATATTAGGAAAAATTAAATGGATAATAGGTGGAGCAGAGGGAATGCAATTAATGGATTGGCTTGATTTTTTAATGTACAGTACTCCATGGTTTCTGCTGATTATTTCATTGCTATTAAGCTGTCTCTTATACACATCTGACGCTGCCGACGAATAGAGAGGTGTA
>CAJXOV010000227.1 GCA_913057815.1 uncultured Flavobacteriales bacterium | reverse complement strand
CGTCAGATGTGTATAAGAGACAGTCTTATAACATAGGCCTTGGTTATATGTTTAAGGGTGATTTTGCTAACGGATTTCCAGAATTCAGTAGAGCAAATGACATTTTTAAAGAAAACGGAAATGAAAAACTTCAGGCGCATTCTTTAGAAAAAATGGCCTTCTTGTGCTCCCAACAGAACGATTTAGTTACCTCTAACACATATCTAAGACAGTCGCTAAGCATTAGAGAAGAGTTGATAAAAACGAATGAAAACCCCAGAGATTTATTCGTCATTGCTGGCATGAAGCAAACCATTAAAGTTCATGAGACTGAAATTAACATGGCCAATGATAATCTGGATGAAAAAACAGGATTAGAACAAATTCAAGCTGTTAAGGAGGAGATGCTTTCATTATCGGCTCAGTTAGATTCCGCAGAGACTAAAGAAGCAGAAGAACATCCTGAACAACCCCGAAAACCTAAACTACATTATCAATCACTGGTACCTCTAATAGATCAAGGTGAAGTTTTAATTGAACAAGAAGACACGCAGGGAGGAATTAAGCGCTTGGAAGATGCCCTTTCCATGGCATTAAAAAAAGAAGAGCTAAATTCTACTGCTTATATAACTGGCACCCTGTATGAAGCATATAAATCTGATGGCCAATACCAAAAATCTCTTGGTATGCTTGAAGATTTGCTTGTGCTTAAAGATTCCGCTGTAAACATGAAAAACGCTACTGCTGTAGTTCGGAATCGAGTTAAATCTGAATACGAAAAACAAAAAAACCTAGATGACATAGAAAATGCAAAACAGCTGGCCATAGAGACACAAAAAAAGAAAAACCAACAGCTGCTTTCCATCATTGTAGGAGCTGGACTTCTTCTAATCTCTATTCTGGCATTTGTGATTTTTAACCGACTGAAATTATCTCGTAAGCAGGAAGCTATCATTGCGGAGCAAAAGAAAAGAGCAGAGCAGTCTGAAAAATACAAAGAGCAGTTTCTAGCAAATATGAGTCATGAAATTAGGACTCCCATGCATGCCATATCAGGAATGGTAAATATTCTAGCCAGAAACAAGCATCCAGAAACACAAGATGTCTATCTAAAAGCCATGAGAAGCAGCTCAGATAACCTGGTAGTTATCCTCAATGATGTGCTAGATCTTTCTAAAATAGAAGCAGGTAAGCTAGATATAGAACGTATTCCTATTAGTCCTGCAGCAGTTATAGAAAACGTTATTCAGGTTTTAAAATACAAGGCTGAAGAAAAAGGATTAGTGCTAAGACATCATATAAATGATGACGTACCAGCCATAGTAATGGGCGACTCTACCCGTTTAAATCAGATATTGACTAACCTAGTGGGGAACGCCATTAAGTTCACTGAAAAAGGAACTATAGATCTTACTCTATCTGATGAAAATAATCATCTGAGATTTACAATCAAGGATACTGGAATAGGGATACAGAAAGAAAAACTTCAATCCATATTTAACGCTTTTGAACAAGCACAAATCCACAAATCCACTGATCTGAGTGGCACTGGTCTTGGGTTAAGTATTTCCAAACAGCTGGTGGAGTTACAGGAAGGGAAAATATGGGTAGAAAGTGAGGAAGGAAAAGGAAGTACTTTTTATGTAGAGCTTTCAATTATCGAGGCTCAAAATGATGCTATTGGTACAGACCTCATCAGTAAAGACCAACTGCACAAGATGGCTACTTCTCTTAAAGGAATTTCCATATTAATAGCAGAGGACAATGAATTTAATCAGATGATAGCCAAAGATGACTTGGACTTTTACATTGAAGGTGTTAATGTAGAAGTAGCGGCTAACGGTGCACTAGCAGTTGAAAAATTTAAAACCGGGAACTATGATCTCATACTGATGGATGTTCAAATGCCTGAGATGAACGGTTTCGAAGCGACTTTGAAAATTAGGGATATAGAGGCTAATGAAGATAGAGAAAAGAGAATTCCAATTATAGCCATGACGGCCAGTTTACTGAAATCAGAAATAGAGAACTGTTATACTGCTAAAATGGATAATTATATTCCGAAGCCTTATAAAGCAGAAGAGCTCATAGGAACCATTCATGAAATGGTCAGCCCTTCTAAAGCTAATTAAAAAGAGCAATCCATCACCGGAGAGTAGTAATGAATTGCTCTAGTTTATTGATTGCTATTATTGTAATATTAGTTTTTTACTTGTGCTTTTACCGTCTATTTCTATTTGGATGAAATACATACCAGCTTCTTTGTTCGAAAGATTCAAGTCCAATACTTCGCTTGAAACTTGGTTTAACTGAAAGTTAACCACTTGCTGACCCACTGTATTTAATACCAAAACATGAACATCGCTAGGCTTATTCAATTCTAAATGTATCTGACTAAATCCGTTAGTTGGATTCGGAAAGATTGAGATAAGATTTGCTAGAGAATTCTCATTGATACTATCTATGATATCCACATCATAAGTAGTTTCTACAACATCAGTACACAGTGTAGTAAACCCTACCATAGTTACTGTAGAACTCACTGTATAGCTAGTTTCATCAGCCGTAAAAGAATGAAGTGCTTCATCTCCATTCACTACCACACTTCCATCTCCAAAATTCCAATCTGTAGCTGATACAGTGCCTGCGCTAAAGAATGCATCGAATGCTATCGTATTGAAAAATTTACTGTTCACTAATGGAGAATGATCTGTCGTAAACGTATAATCCGAATCTGCAGTTATGGTGTTTCCTACTACATCTGAAGTCATGCCCGCTGTAATATCATAATTCACAAATGGCTCCATAAGGAAGTCAAAATTAAATGCTCCAGGAGGTCCTGCAGTTTCCGCCACTACCCAATTTCCTTGAAATAATAGCAAAGCCAATTGTTCTCCTTGTCCAGCAGCCAACATACCATCATTAGAAGTCATCAATACTAAAACATCATCTAATTTTTCTGTAGTAAGTACAAAGTTTCCTGTCACGGTTACTGGCGTTGCAAAATTAACATGCACAAGCTCCTCGGTTTCCGTAAGGGTTACTTCCACTGTAGCTAGCGCATCTCCTGCTGGTAATCCCGTAAGCTCATCAGCCTCGAAAATTGAACAGGCTACTAAAGCATCTGCTCCCATGGTAGAACCATAAACTGTAAATCCAGTTACTTCTACCGTAGCTCCAGTTGGAACCTCATATATTTGACCTGCACCAGTAAATGGACCAGAAAGCCCTACACCTGATAATTGTCCGTCTACTAAATCTCCTTTAGCTACACTGTACCTAAGTGTATCCTGACCGCATGTATAAACTACTGGAGAAAATACGTTTAGCGTAACTTCTGTAACATCACTACAAACCGTAGTAAACCCTACCATAGTTACTGTAGAACTCACTGTATAGCTAGTTTCATCAGCCGTAAAAGAATGAAGTGCTTCATCTCCATTCACTACCACACTTCCATCTCCAAAATTCCAATCTGTAGCTGATACAGTGCCTGCGCTAAAGAATGCATCGAATGCTATCGTATTGAAAAATTTACTGTTCACTAATGGAGAATGATCTGTCGTAAACGTATAATCCGAATCTGCAGTTATGGTGTTTCCTACTACATCTGAAGTCATGCCCGCTGTAATATCATAATTCACAAATGGCTCCATAAGGAAGTCAAAATTAAATGCTCCAGGAGGTCCTGCAGTTTCCGCCACTACCCAATTTCCTTGAAATAATAGCAAAGCCAATTGTTCTCCTTGTCCAGCAGCCAACATACCATCATTAGAAGTCATCAATACTAAAACATCATCTAATTTTTCTGTAGTAAGTACAAAGTTTCCTGTCACGGTTACTGGCGTTGCAAAATTAACATGCACAAGCTCTTCGGTTTCCGTTAGCGTTACTTCTACCGTAGCCAGCGCATCTCCTGCTGGTAACCCCGTAAGATCATCAGCCTCGAAAATTGAACAGGCTACTAAAGCATCTGCTGCCATTGTAGAACCATAAACTGTAAATCCAGTTACTTCTACCATAGCTCCAGCCGGAACCTCATATATTTGACCAGCACCAGTAAATGGACCAGAAAGCCCTACACCTGATAATTGACCGTCTACTAAATCTCCTTTAGCTAAGCTGTATCTTAACGTGTCTTGCCCGCAGGATAATTGTTGGCTTGATAGTTCATTAGAGAACATCAAGGCTAATAGAAACATACTTAAGAGATAAAAATTTTTCATTTTGAATTGATTTAAAAGTTTTAAAATTTGGTGGAATAGCTCTTGTGTTTTTAGCATTCCTTCCGCAATGTGAGTTGTAATTAGACTTAATCCCTAAAGGTTCTTATCCAGTGGGAAAAAATTCAATCTACTGGTACGCCAAATGTGATTTTGCCGTTTGATCAACCGTTTGATCATAATAGATGGTGTTCTAAAGGAATAAGTAAGAGGTGAATATTTAATACTCCCTGTCATTATTCTCCGTACTTTGACCCTCGACTAATAGTACTCTTTCCTAATTAAAGCTGAAGTCTAAAAAGAATGCAAACAGAAAAAATCAGAAGTATAATCATCGATGATGATCCATTTATACATGACTTACTTCAAGATAAATTGAATCTTTATTTACCTGAGGTAACCATTATGGCCAATGCGTTTAATGGAAAAGAAGGACTAGAAAAAATAGAAACGTTTCAGCCAGATTTAGTTTTTCTCGATGTAGAAATGATAGATATGACTGGATTTGAAATGTTAATGCAAATGGAAAAAATCCCATTTCAAACCATCTTTATTACTTCTCACACTCACTACGCCATTAAAGCTATTCGATTCAATGCACTGGACTATTTGATAAAGCCGATCGACCTTGAGGAGCTTAAAAATGCAATTAACAGGTATAAAAAAAATAGTAAAGAAAACAACCCTCAGGAGAATCTAAAACTGGCGTTGCAAAACCTGAAGCTGTCTCTTATACACATCTGACGCTGCCGACGAATAGAGAGGTGTAG
>CAJXOV010000226.1 GCA_913057815.1 uncultured Flavobacteriales bacterium | reverse complement strand
CATTACAAAAAGTAAATAAAACTTGACATTTTGATAAATGGATGTATATTTGCGTCAAGTAAACTTTACATAAAGACAAATAATATTTACAGATGAAAAAAGAAATTATAAGCAAACCGTTACAAAAAGCCATTAAGAATTTAGCGGTATGGACATTGATGTGGTTGATCACACTGGCATTGGCGACCTTCGGACCAAAATTCCTTTGGGAGGATAATAAACTATGGAGCATTTGTGCTATTGTGTTGAATGCTGCCATAGGAGCGTTTCTTATTAAAGCCCACGTTAAACACATATCTGCCCTTGATGAACTTCAAAAGAAAGTTCAATTGGATGCCATGGGCATAGCATTAGGAGTAGGAATTATAGGAGGAATGAGTTATTCTGTAATGGATATTTCCAATGTAATTCCAGGAGACGCAGAAATTAGTTATTTAGTGATGCTAATTAGTATCTCTTATATGATAGCATTGACTATTGGAAAAAAGCGTTACTCATGAAGAATAGATTAAAAGTACTGAGGGCAGAGAGAAATATGACGCAGGCAGATCTGGCTATGAATTTAGAAGTGTCACGTCAAACCATTAATGCCATAGAAAAAGGGAAATTCGATCCGAGTCTGCCTTTGGCATTCAAGATGTCAAAGTTATTTGAGCAGTCCATAGAAGCCATTTTTGAATATGAGGATGAGAAGTAACTTCAAGCGTTAGCATATTTCAATCTAATGTTCAGGATAAGAAATTTGTCCGCATGGGATAATGGTACAGGTTTCATTAATGACAAGTTCAAGCCCAAGAGCTATTTCGGGGTTTGATAATGGATCTTCATTCATTTGCCATTCACAGTTAGAAAGGAAACCTTCTTCGGTATGAGCGAATGGCGCATTTATATTGATAGAAACTTCTCGTGGCTTGATCATTAAGGTTCCAATCCCTAAAGTGATTTTTTCACCAGGTTCTATGGTTTGATCTATGACAGGATTGTTCATGTAAGTGGGCAATTCTTCAAACATTTTATCAAACATGCTATCCGTAGTTCCATTATGACCCCATTCTTTAGGTAATGGAATTACTTTGAATTTTCCATCTCCATAATCCACGGAGTAATCATATTCTTTCTCGAAAGCAAGTTGAACAGAAATGCGAATGGTACTGTCATTGGTAATAAAAATAGGAACATATCTAAAGCTGTAATCATTCCCCAGCGAGTCTATGTATTCTGTTCCACGATTCCCGCCTTTTTCTATTAATAACCCGCCTTTCGTTTTTATATTCTGGCTCAGAATTTTCTTAGTCTGCGGCTCACTTTTCGAAGTTTGCTGAGAGCATGAACCAACGATTAGCAGACTTAAAAGTCCTGTTATAGTTCTAAATTTCATAATAAATTTATTTATTAGTCCGCTTCACTGGTTTCTGTTACTGCATTTACCCAACCGTCCCAATTTGTTTTTTGTTTTTCAAAGTCTTCAGGATAAGGCCCGCTAGCAAAGAATAACTTAGTGGTCTTGTCATCTTGGTTTTCTATCATCAGTAGCTTTTCTGAATAGTGGAATCCATTTCTATTGTAGTCTATTTGTAAGTAATAATTTCCATACACCATCCCTACGTAACCAGTCGCTTTTTCACCATCAACTTCAAGTTCTAAATATGCTTGAGCTTCTGGGTTATACTTAGAAGAAAAGAATTTTTTGTGATCGAATTTCTCTCCGAGCTGCTTGAAATAATCTGTCTTAATGACCGCTCCCCAGATTTCCTCAGTAGAAGATTTTAAAACAGAAGTTGAATAGAAATAAGGCAGTGAGCCTTTCTCAGCTACTTCTTCGTCAGAGAGGAAAGTTACATCACTTATCCAAGTAGAGCCATTACCACCATTGGCATAACGGAAACCTACTACAGTATCCTTTTGGACTACTATGGCCTGAATAACTATAATTAGTTCATTTATGCCTCTACGGTCAGAGTAAACACTAGCTACTCTAGGAAGGTCCATTTCCAATGCCTTAGCATCAGGATGCTTTTCCATATCTACTCTAATAAGAGACATGTTATCATTGAGTTCTTGTTCAGTCGACAATCGATCTGAAATTGCAGGTACTTCATTAAGCTTTTCAATATCTACGGGAACAAAACCAAAATTATCTGGACAGTACCATCCACCATATCTATGAGGTTCTTGTTTTTGTTCTTTTTCTTCTTCTTGGCAGATACACGAGCTAAAAGACAAAATCATAGAAAGTAATAAGGGAATCGAAAATTTGATAATCATGGTTTTCATTTTTTCTAAAGTTCGAGAAACTTATTGGACAGATGAGCTATTGAATGTAAAACATATGTAAATAGATGTAAAAGCGTTGCAATGCACATTACCCAGCTTGATTATTCGTATTAGTTGTCCGTTTGACGATAGTATTTTTTATCCATTTAGAAAATCACTTCCAAAGCTTCATCAAGTAATTCATCACATTTTTACTGCGGATACTTTCAATTACGTCAGGTGAAACCTGCTGAGAAATTGATTCCAAAATAGAAGGATAACAACTTGCGTCCGCATGCTCTTTAAAGTAAAAAGGAACTCTAGATCTATCAGGATGACTTCCAGTATAGAAGAAGTCAGCTCCGAAACACATCGAGTCTGAACCTCCTAGTTTTATTCCATGATTAAGGTGTTCATAAAGAACATTAGGATCATCGTTATGAACGAATGCCCTCAAAAAATTAAGTCCGATGATTCCGCCCCTTTGGATGATTTCTTTGGCAATATCATCTGGCAGATTGCGCACGTGATCGAAAACCTCTCTGTAATTCGAATGACTAGCTAGGATAGGAACATCTAAATTGTTAGTTGAAATGTATTCCAAGATATCCCAAGCCAAAGCATCACTGGTATGTGAAAAGTCAACGGCTATTTTCTTCCCATTTAAGTACTGAAGAAGTGTTCTTCCGTCTTCCTTTAATCCTGCCTTGCTGTTATTTCCTCCACCAAATCTATTCTCTGCATGGTGCGTAAATCCAATGTATAAGATTCGTGAGGTGTTTTTAATAATTTGTTCTAGTCGTGCTAATCCGATATCCAACGACTCATCCTCTTCACAAAACCCAGAAGCATTTTCTATAGCTGCAATCATCCCTAATTTGGAAGAAGTAGAAATTTGACTCAAAGTGCTTATGTCATGAACCAAAGTGCAGTCATCAGAATATTTGGTAAGAAAAGAGGCGAAGATTTCGCTCTGTCTTAATGCTAGCGCTGTGCTTCCTTTTTCTGTAGCCGTAAAAATGGCCATCACTTGTAATTTCACATTTCCTTCGGCCAATGCGGGAAAAGAACAACCAATTTCTCCTTTTATAAAAGGATCTGGAATGGGCATGTTTAGCATGTGTGCTAGTAAATCACAGTGCAGATCAATAACTGGTTGGTTCATCTTTATATCCAATTTTATAGTATTTGTTCTCTTTAAGGCTAAGTTAGTGCCTGGTCGGAAATACAGCAAAATCAAAAACCAATCTTTTTGCGATAATAGAATTTATTTTTAGTCGTCTGATGCTAAGGCATCACCTCATAAAAAGTAAACCCTATTCTCATCAAAAATCTTCTAATTTATAAAGTTCGTCTATTTCCGACCATGCACTAATTATCACTTGATCATCTCTTGTAGGTAGTTACCTAGCAGATCTTCTAGATTTTCTTGGCTGTGCAATTGGTCATAGAGTACATCTTGAGCATATAATTCTGCCCGTTGCAACGCTGAAAGCTTTAAACTAAAAACAAACTGTTTGTACGCATCATCTAGCAGGCCAGTTGGGTTTACAACTAGTAAAGAATTAGAAACGATTTCCGCAGTCTCATTGGCTTTAATTTCGTTTAACACATGAATAATTTCAGGAGCGAATACTCCTAGTGACGTTTCGTAAAATTCCGAAAATCCACCATTTGTTACAGCTTGATTTAACTTTACTATTACATAAACTCTCTTTTCAGGGCCAGACAATCCTTGAATAACTTGGTACCATTCCGACCAGTTCTTTTTATCGAATTCAGCATCTTCTAGTTGTTGATCGGCTGCACTGTATAATCTGCTAATTAGGGCTCTATTCGAAATGTTGTCCATTGCTATTATTCTCTTTATTCAGGTGGGTCTATGAGGTATAGTACCTCCAAGGAAGCGAAACTAATACTCTTTTCATCAGAGTATGTTAGATCAACGGATAAATACTGAAATTATCTGTCGAATTATAGTGTCTATAGTAATAAAATAAACTTGCTTAAAAGCCGATATTAGGATGCGTTCTTTCTGAATTTTTTAATAAGTGCATGTAAAACCCCAGCAGCCAAAATTCCAAATCCCACTGTATGGATCAAGTTTTCTGTTTTCTTTAATTCTATTCTTTCTTTAATCAACCAGTCAGGTGGGTCCTGCGGAGGGATGTTTAGAAATAGCACAGAAAATAAGAAGCCTCCTGCCAGAATGGCTAGTCCAATTATGATAATGACTATTGGTTTCATGGCACAGTCTATTTTAGTTGATTTAGCAAGCTAATCATAGCTGGCGTTGCAATAGTTGTTTTTCTACAAATATTATTCTTTAGCACCGTGACTCTTGGCAGTTTCTAGCCAATGCTCAGAAATTCCTTTGGCATCAGCTCCTAATCCATGAGATAAATACAAAGCCACTCTAATAAGGGCTACAGAAGCCACATGAACCTCCTCAAGAGTTTGTAGGCTTCCAAATTTTTCTTGTGCCTTTAATAGTAATAATTCATTGTGGTTTTGAGCAAAATTCACGGGATTGTCTGCCTCATTTGTTATGCCTGGAATCATTAGCCAATCTATCCATTCATGACCTATTCTTTCTGCTAATAATTCTGGAGGCATATTCCCCGATTCTCTCCAAAAGGCAAGTGTTTTGGTGTCTCCGGATGCAGCTAATCCTGAGTCTAGGAGCAATTCAAAACCAATATCAGCTATATCTGTCTCTTATACACATCTCCGAGCCCACGAGACCTCTCTACA
>CAJXOV010000225.1 GCA_913057815.1 uncultured Flavobacteriales bacterium | reverse complement strand
CATTAGATGATGTGGACCCAGAGTTAAGAAAAACGATGGATAAACTCGGTATTTCTACTGAGGAACAGAAAAGACTTCAAGGTGTAGCCGTAGATTTTGTGATGGATTCTGTTAGTGTAGCTACTTCTTTCAAAGAGAAATTAGGAGAACTAGGAATTATATTTATGTCTATCTCTGAGGCTGTGAAGGAACACCCTGAATTAGTAAAGAAATACATAGGTTCTGTAGTTCCACAAAAAGATAATTTTTACGCAGCTCTTAATTCTGCTGTATTTACAGACGGTTCGTTCTGTTATATTCCTAAAGGAGTAAGATGCCCTATGGAGCTATCTACATATTTCAGGATTAACGAAGCAGGAACAGGACAGTTCGAAAGAACTCTGCTAATCGCAGATGAGGGAAGTTACGTTAGTTACCTTGAAGGTTGTACTGCACCGCAAAGAGATGAAAACCAACTTCATGCAGCGGTAGTAGAGCTAATAGCTTTAGACGATGCTGAAATAAAATATTCTACTGTTCAGAACTGGTATCCAGGAGATGAAACAGGAAAAGGTGGAATTTTCAACTTCGTAACCAAAAGAGGAATCTGCGAGAAAAACGCTAAAATCTCTTGGACACAAGTAGAAACTGGTTCTGCAGTTACATGGAAATATCCAAGTTGTATTCTTAAAGGAGACAACAGTGTGGGTGAGTTTTATTCTGTAGCGGTAACTAATAATTACCAGCAGGCAGACACTGGAACCAAAATGATCCATATCGGGAAGAACACGAAAAGCACCATTATTTCTAAAGGAATTTCAGCTGGAAAAAGCCAGAATTCTTATAGAGGATTGGTGCAGATAAACAAGTCAGCTGATAACGCTAGAAACTTCAGTCAGTGTGATTCACTGCTGATGACAGATACGTCAGGAGCACATACTTTCCCATACATAGAGGTAAACAACCATACTGCCAAAGTAGAACATGAAGCTACTACCTCTAAAATAGGAGAGGAGCAGTTGTTTTACTGCAAGCAGAGAGGATTAAATGAAGAGAAGGCTATAAGCATGATAGTAAACGGCTATGCTAAAGACGTGCTAAACAAGCTTCCAATGGAATTCGCAGTAGAAGCACAGAAGTTGTTGGCTATTTCATTAGAAGGGTCGGTAGGATAGTTTGGAGTTGATGGTTCATAGTTTATAGTTGCTTTTGGAAACCACCAGTATACTTTAAGTTATGGAAAAAGAATTTTAAGTTAAACATGGCAAGAATACAGTCTTTTGAAGAGCTAAAAGTTTGGCAGAAAGCCCGTGAATTGAGTAAGTCTATTTATGTTCTTACACTCAAGAACGACTTTTCGAAGAATTACTCTCTGAAAGACCAGATAAGACGTTCATCAGGCTCATGTATGGATAACATAGCGGAAGGATTTGACAGAGGAGGGAGTAAAGAGTTTAAACAGTTTTTGAGCATTGCAAAAGGCTCAGTAGCAGAAACAAAGTCTCAATTATATCGAGCTTTAGATTGCCGCTATATAACTGAAGAAGAGTTTGAAGCAACCAGTCAGAAGGCTGAGGAGATAATAAAAATGATAGGTGGATTAATAGCTTATTTGAAAAAGACAGAATTAAAAGGAATCAAATTCAGCGAACCCACAGAATATTATGGAAAACCTGAATAATGAAGGCAGGGAATCAGAACTATGAACTCCAAAGCATCAACTATAAACTGATAAAAAAGGAATCAGAATAATAAACTGAATAAATAGAAAGGTAAAGAGAACTATAAACTCTGAACCATCAACTATAAACTGAATGATTAAGATAAAGAATCTACACGCAGAGGTAGAAGGAAATAAAATCCTAAAAGGATTGAATTTAGAAGTTAAAGCTGGAGAAGTTCACGCGATTATGGGTCCTAACGGAAGTGGGAAAAGTACTCTAGCATCTGTGTTAGCAGGAAATGATGCGTATGAAGTAACAGAAGGTTCTGTTGATTTTGACGGATCCGATTTACTTGATTTAGATGTAGACGAGAGAGCTAAAGAAGGAATGTTCTTAGCGTTTCAGTATCCAGTAGAAATTCCTGGTGTGAGTAACATAAATTTCTTAAAAGCTGCGCTGAATGAGAAAAGAGCTTACCAAGGATTAGAACCTATCAAAGCCAAAGAGTTTTTAGCTTTAGTAAAAGAGAAATCAGAATTAGTAGAACTAGCAGGGAAATTGAAAAACCGTTCGGTAAATGAAGGGTTCTCAGGAGGAGAAAAGAAGCGTAATGAGATTTTCCAAATGGCCATGCTTGATCCTAAGTTTGCTATACTGGATGAGACAGATTCTGGTCTGGACATTGACGCTTTAAAGGTAGTTTCTCACGGAGTAAATTCTATGAGAAGTCCTGAGCGTTCATTCCTTGTGATTACACATTACCAAAGGCTTTTAGATTACATCGTTCCTGATTTTGTGCATGTACTGTACAATGGTAAAATAATCAAGACTGGACCTAAGGAATTAGCGCTAGAATTGGAAGAAAAAGGATACGATTGGTTAATAGAAGAAACAGTTTAAGATGAGTGTAGCAATTTTGGACGAGAAGAAAGAAAAATTCTTACAGGCACTAGAAGCTAACTTCAGTGCCTCAGACCTACTTTCAGTTACTGAAGGACTAGAATTCCCAACCCGTAGAGCTGAGAAATGGAAATACACCCGAGTAAATGCCATTTCTAAAGAAGCTTGGCAAATGGGAGCTGGAGCTTTAGATAATGTAGAAAGTTATAATCCTTTTCCTGAGTTAGATGCAGTTTCTATTTACGTAGTAAACGGACAAGTGGCGTACATATCAGAAGATCTTCCAGAAGGGTTGACTATAGAATCTGAGCATGATGAAGAAGGAGCGTTGCAACGCAAAAACATTTTCACCGCACTTAACTATTCACTAAACCCAGTAAGTTTAAATATCAGTGCTGCCAAAAATCAAATCATAGCCCAGCCAGTTCATATCATATTTGTGAATTCAGGTGAACTGACTACCGCTCAAACAAGAGTGAAGATAGCAGCAGAACAAAGTAGCTTTCTTCATGTAATGGAATCATTTGTTTCTGCAGACGATTCTAAAAAATGGGTGAGCCATATTAATGAATCTGATGTTCATGCCAATGCCAAGTTGACCATTTCAAAATGGCAAGCACTAGGAGAAAACGGATACATGATGACTCATGAGTTTTCTCAGCAGGGAGCAGATGCTACATACACTTCTAATGTAGTTACTAAAAACGGAACCTGGACCAGAAATGATAGTTGGTCTGACTTAAACGGTAAAAACGGAGAATGTAACTTAAACGGAATTTACCTTCCTACAGCTAAAGAGCATGTGGATAATACTACTACGGTAGACCATAAAGTTCCTCATTGTGAATCTAATGAGCTTTATAAAGGAGTGATATATGATGCAGCTTCAGGAGTATTTAACGGAAAAGTATTCGTCAGACCAGACGCACAGTTGACCAACGCATTTCAGCAGAACTCTAACATAGTAATGACTGAGAACGGAACTATGAACTCTAAGCCAGAGTTAGAGATTTATGCGGATGATGTAAAATGCTCCCACGGTTCTACCACAGGTCAGTTTGATGATATTGCTCTTTTCTATTTAATGGCCAGAGGAATTTCCAGACAAAATGCCAAGGAAATGCTAGTAACAGCATTCTTCCAAGAGGTGTTGGATGCTATGAAGGTGGATGAGTTTGAGGGAAATTTAATCTCACTATAACGAAATAGACTAGAACCCTAAAGTGGTTAAAACACCTAACAGGGTGTCTTTTTTGAGTTATGCACTCATATTCAATCTGAAGATAGTTCTTTATT
The DNA here is from genome assembly GCA_913057815.1 of uncultured Flavobacteriales bacterium. Taxonomy (GTDB): domain Bacteria; phylum Bacteroidota; class Bacteroidia; order Flavobacteriales_D; family Sanyastnellaceae; genus ASP10-05a. Next base: position 1,173 of record CAJXOV010000225.1, on the reverse strand, counting down.
AGATTGCTGTAAAACAGAAGGTGAACAATATTCTGCGACTCTACTGTTTTCAATTTGCAATTGAAATTTTGATTTTTAAGAGCTTCTAATACTTCATTTCTTTCGAGGTCTATGGTCAAGCTATTTGGTCCAAATGAAACTTTTCAACTTCAATTAGTTGTCAACACTTTGTGTTTCTTATTTGGTATTGTAAGTCATTAACTTTACTTTTTCCATGTATTATTAAACTCCTATCTTGGTGTTTGATGTACACTAACTGTATTATAAACCTTAATTTATCAATCAAATGAAGCACGCAATCCTTGCTATGCTATTAGCTCTATGTATTTCCTCTTTTGGACAGATTCAACAAAAAGGACAACCTTACAATTGGAATAAAAAATCAGTCAGCAATGCTGATATTCCAACAATTACAACTGAATCTTTAAATTTATCTACCATTAAAGCTTATGATGAAGAGGTAGATCAATACAAAGAAACACCTTACAGATTTGGAATCGAAAGAGAGGTGAATATTAACCTTTTCGAAGAAGCCAAACACGAAGTCTTGAATAAGGGAGACAAACTTTGGACTCTAGGTGTGAAATGTCCTAAAGCCACATCTATTAATTTTCTATTCAGTGATTGGTACATTCCTGAAGGCGGTCAATTGTCTATCTGGAATAAAAATAGAACTGAGTTTATAGGCGTGTTTACTCATGAGAACAATAAGGAATACAACTCCTTTGCCGTAGGCTTGGTTCATGATAGTGAAGTTTTTATTGAATACTATGAACCATACTGGGTGGAAGATGAAGCGCAGATTAGGATTGGAACCATTATTCATGGTTACAGAAAAGCGATAAACAAATGGGAAGATACTGAGAAAGGTGTTTTCGGAAATAGTGGATCATGTAATATGAATGTGAACTGTCCTGATGGAGCAGATTGGCAAAACGAAAAAAGAGGAGTAGCTCTTATTCTTAACGGAGGAAGCGCTTGGTGTACGGGATCTTTAATAAACACTACTGCTCAAGATGGTTCTGAATATTTTTTAACTGCTGCTCATTGTGATGCTACAGAGAGTAATTGGGTTTTCTATTTTAATCATGAGGCTGCAGGGTGTTCAAATAGCACAGCTCCAACTAATCAATCGATTTCTGGTGCCACACAGGTAGCATCTGGGTCAGCATC
>CAJXOV010000224.1 GCA_913057815.1 uncultured Flavobacteriales bacterium | reverse complement strand
ACACCTCTCTATTCGTCGGCAGCGTCAGATGTGTATAAGAGACAGATATGATATTTGAAGCAGAAACTGACCCACTAGATAATAGTAATTTCCTTAAATCAGAATTTTTAAAGGAATGGAGTTTAAAAACTAATCAAAATGAAATTTAAACCCAGAGTCTATTCAGACTCTCTTACTGGAAAAAATGGCTTATTGAATTAGGATTATGCTATCAGTGAAATAGTTCAGGAAACAAGGTTAACCCTTTCTAGGAATTATTAATGGCGGCATTACCTTTATGCACATTGATAAACATCCACATAACAAATTCATTAAAAATTCCTTCTTATAAGCCATCAGCTCAAGCAATAATAAATGTCCTACAGCCACCACCATCATGACAGCAGTGGAAAGAACCTGAGAACGGCATTCTTTCTCAATCTGATTTTTACCATAGTAGAAATCATAGGAGGGATGTATGTAAACAGTGTGGCCATTATCTCAGATGCAGTCCATGATTTAGGAGATAGCCTATCACTGGGCACCGCTTGGTATTTGGATAAAAAGTCCAAGCAGTCTGCAGATGATAGTTTTTCTTTTGGCTATGCCCGGTTTTCACTACTAGGCGCCTTAATAAACAGTGTGGTACTTATAGCAGGGTCTATTTTTGTGATCAATGAAGCCATACAGTGCATAATTACACCAGAACAGTCAGATGCACAGGGCATGATGTACTTCGCCATAGCAGGAATAGCGGTAAATGGGTATGCCGCATGGAAAATGAGCGGAGGAAAATCACTAAATGAGCGCGTGGTCTCTTGGCACTTGTTAGAAGATGTGCTGGGCTGGTTCATGGTATTGGTGGTATCCATTATTCTTCAGTTCAAAGACATTCCCATACTAGATCCTGTGCTTTCACTGGCCATTACCTCATACATCTTATGGGGAGTAGCCAAGCGGCTAAAAGAGACCCTTTACCTGTTTTTACAAGGAGTGCCTTACAATGTAAACCTGCCAGAAGTAAAAAGAGAACTGGCAGGGGTCCATCATGTGGCCTCTCTGCACCACGTTCACATTTGGTCATTAGAAGGAGAGCATCATGTCTTTACTGCTCACGTAAAGCTAAAGAACATCACTAGCTTCGAGCAAATAGCAGAAGTAAAAAAACAGCTCAAAGAGATAGTCAAAAAGTATGACTTCGAGCATTTCACCTTAGAAACAGAACTGGAAGAAGAATCCTGCACACTGGGTGATTGATGCCACTCCGCCTTCGATACAATTTGTCCTTCGGGAAACCACACTTCAACAAAAGCTCAGTGCACCGCTCAGTCTCCGTTATATTCGTCTCCGTGAGTATGAGTAAGCAAAGCATCCAGAAAAAGTAAGTCGTTAGCACCATGCAAGGTGACTGAGTGCTTCAGCGAAGCTGAAGTGTACCGAAGGCCCGACTCCACTCCGCCTTCGATACAATTTCCCTTCGGGAAACCACTCAGTCTCCGTTATACTCGTCTCCGATAGGAATAGAAGCAAAGCATCCAGAAAAAGTAAGTCGTTAGCACCATGCACGGTGACTGAGTGCTTCAGCGAAGCTGAAGTGTACCGAAGGCCCGACATCCGAAGCACATTCATTATTTTAGCTTCATGTCTAAAGCCTACATGTATATTCTGCTATGTTCTGATGGGAGTTACTACACTGGAAGTACTAAATATCTAGAAATGCGAGTTGCTCAACATCAATCAGGTGAAGGAGCCAACCATACGGCTAAACACTTACCTGTAGAACTAGTTTATGCAGAAGAATATCCCAGAATAGATTGGGCGTATAAAAGAGAAAAGCAAGTCCAAGGCTGGAGCCGAAAAAAGAAAGAAGCATTAATAGAAGGAAAGAAAGAAGCTTTACCAGAATTGGCTAAGAAGGTGTTTGATAAATGATTCCACTCCGCCTTCAATATGCTTCGACAAAAGCTCAGCAAAGCACAATTTTCTTCTAAAACCACTCAGTCTCCGTTATACTCGTCTCCGATAGGAATAGAAGCAAAGCATCCAGGAAAAGTAAGTCGTTAGCACCATGCAAGGTGACTGAGTGCTTCAGCGAAGCTGAAGTGTACCGAAGGCCCGGCATTCTGTTTCCGTTACCATCACCTTCCATTCCTTGCCAACTTCTCACCAAAGTAATCTCTAACCGGCAGAGAAAGTTTTTTAGAGAGCTCATGAGCATAGTTCAGTGCATCATTGTATTTCTGTTCCTCTCTAATAAAAAGAGTGCCTTTATTTCCTGTGGAATGTTCAAGTTCTATCACAAAGCGGCTGTGGTTTTCTGTCACTGATGATGCTCTGCCTCCACCAAAAGATGCCGTATTGATCTTAAAGCTGTCATATTTAACTGTGATTTTTTCAAACCCTTCGTAAGGTTGCCATTTGCCACGTTTTCCTATAACCGTTATGGTGTAAATACGGTAGAGGTTCTTTTCTAAATCAATTTCAACTCCTTTAAAATCAAAAGTGAAAATGCACAATAGCACTGCCAAAACTAGCAATGTGAACCCTATCAAAACTCGTCCCTGAACAAATGAAGCCACACTAAAAGCACCAAACAGGACAAACAAAAGAAAGAGCCCTGTGGCTTTACCATTTCTAAACTGAGCGCCATAGGATATGGTTATCATAGTAGTAGTCAAATTAAATTCGGGAATAAAAGTACTGGATAATTCACCGTGTCCACTGCGCCTTGGATATGCTTCGACAAAAGCTCAGCACAGCGCATTTTTCTTCCAAAATCACTCAGTCTCTGCACTATCATGATCCAACTTCCGTTTTTTAGGTTCTAAAACCTTATTTCACAATGAAACTACTCTGTCATTTTTCACTGCTGTCATTATTTCTATTTTCTTCTTGTAGAAATTCTCATGAAACTGAACATATTATAGTCGAGATTCAAAGTCAAGCACAATTAGAGCTTGAAAATGAAATAGTATTCAAACTAACCTCTTTGGCCAGAAAGTCAGAAGAAAGCCATGAGAAATATGGAGTTGCTCATGAGACTTTAGACAAAACATACAAAAGACTAGTTCATTTAATGGACAAGAAGCGTATTTTAAAAACAGACTTTTTGCAGTTTCAAGATCACATTTCCCAAATATTTCAAAATGAATTTGGGCATACTTCGTTTCAGGTAAGCCAGATTAATCTGGACGATTTCTCTAATGATAATACGGCACTTAAAAGAGGAGCTCTGCTGTTGAAGGCTTGTGCTCTAACGCTTCAATTATCAGATTTTCTGTATTACGATTTAGTAGACTGTGGATACAGATTCGCTAATTTGACTTCATACCCGCTTGGTTTTACTTCAGGGGATTATGGCTTCACGCTGATAGGAGGGGAAGTTCAGAATTTCTCTAATAAAAACTATCAAATCGATTCTATCCTATTGAATGGTCAAAAGACCCATTTACAAAATCAGGTTTTACCCAACACGATGGCTAACATTTCTATTACCTGTGAACAAGAAGGCGACTATGAGGTATTCGGACATATGAATTACACTAGTTATGGTAGAATTAGCAGTTTACCTTTTCAGCATACTTTTAATAAATAATGTGAGTTGTGATCAGAATCCAAGGTGACTGAGCCGAGCGATAGCGAGAAAGTGGCATGCTGAGCGTTTTCTGTCGAAGTGCCGAAGTCCCCGTATTCCACTACGCCTTCGACTTTCCTCCTTTCAGTCGGCATTGAGTCTCCGTTACATTCGTCTCCGTGAGTATGGGTAAGCAAAGCATCCAGAAGAATGTAAGTCGTTAGCAGAATACAAGGTGACTGAGCCGAGCGGCAGCGAGAAAGTCGAAGCCCCGGCATCCGATACTCAATCACTTACACCTGTATATTATTCAAAATGATTTCATAACAGTCTGCCAATAACGACTGCATCTCTCCGTAATTTAACTGTAGTTGAGCAATTAAGATTCTTAAAACTCTATCACAGAAATACATTTGCTCCCACTGTTTTGAAAACTTAAATATGTTGAAAATGGCAAGAAGAGAATTATCAGAAATTAATGCAGGGTCTATGGCTGATATAGCATTCCTGTTACTCGTGTTTTTCTTGGTAGTAACTACCATGAATACCGATCAAGGCATGACTAGGCTACTACCTCCGCCAGTGATAGATATTCACCACGATCTTCCCATTAGAGAAAGAGATGTCTATGAAGTTCTGGTGAACCTAAATAATGAGCTATTTGTAGAGGGAAATTCTTTGGATGTGAGCAAGCTCAAAGAAGGAGCTAAGAATTTTTTAATGTCCAACGGTGATAATGTACTTGTGCCTCTTTCAGCTCCTAAAGATGATTTTCCTATTCGTAAAACTTTAGATAGAGATAGTGTCAATAGGTCTGCAACTGCTCTCGAGCAGTTGATTCAGGAGATGAAAAAGGAAAAAAATGCACTGGTAGATATGGCTACACGATTAGAAATGGAGAAGTCTATTAAAAACACTCAATCTGCTTTGGATAAAACAAAAGCTAAGCAATATGCTTTTGAGATTTTCGGAGACTACGCACCACTTCCAGGAATGGCTTTGATTTCGATGCAAAATGATAATGCCACGGCTTACGATACCTATGTAACTGTTAATAATGAATTAGAAGCTGCAGTGCGCGAGTTAAGAGATGAGGTAAGTCTAAAGAAATTCGGAGTAACCTTTAATAAGCTCCGAGCTGACGATGAGGTGGATAAGAAGAAAATATTAGCCATAAGAGAATTATACCCTCAGCGCATTTCAGAAGCAGAGCCACTGGATGTTGGAGAGATCTATACAGCAGAAAGAGATTAAAGGATTTAGTGCCTTCGACATATCCTCGGTATTCGATCCCACTGCGCCTTCGATACATTTTCCTTCGGAAAACACTTGGTCACTGAGCGGTTCGCGCGAGCAACTTGTCGAAGTGCAGTCTCCGTTATACTCGTCTCCGAGAGGAACAGTAAGCAAAGCATCCAGAAGAATGTAAGTCGTTAGCAGAATACAAGGTGACCTGTCTCTTATACACATCTCCG
>CAJXOV010000223.1 GCA_913057815.1 uncultured Flavobacteriales bacterium | reverse complement strand
CTCTAAGAATAGATAAGAAGCCAGGCACTTGCTGGGGTGGAAGATAGACTTAGAATGAATAAAAACAACTAAATAGGGACTTTCTACTCATGGAGCTTAAGGATAAATCTAGTATTCCTAATCATGTGGCCATTATTATGGATGGAAATGGACGATGGGCTAAACAGAAAGGCTTTGATCGCATCTATGGTCATTCGAATGGAGTAGAATCAGTTAGAGAATCTATAAAAGCTGCTAGGGAATTCAACATAAAGTATTTAACCCTTTATGCCTTTAGTACCGAAAACTGGAATAGACCTAAAGAGGAGATAGCCGCATTAATGGATCTTTTAGTTTCTACCATTTTAGCAGAAATAGCTGAATTATCAGAAAATGATGTTCAACTGAGAACTATCGGAAACTTAGAACTCCTTCCTGAAAATTGTAAGAACACCCTTAAAGAAGCAGTAGAAAAAACTGCATCTAACAAGGGACTAACTTTAGTTTTAGCACTAAGCTATAGCTCAAGATGGGAAATAACGAATGCTGTACAGTCAATAGTTAAAAAAGGCTATAAGCACAATGAAATAACCGAAGAACTCGTTTCTTCATATCTAAACACAGCTGGAATTCCAGAACCAGAACTCTTAATTAGAACTAGCGGAGAGCAAAGAATAAGTAATTTCTTACTCTGGCAAATCGCATATACAGAATTCTATTTTACAGAAGTTCATTGGCCTGACTTTAACAGAGACGAATTCATAAAAGCTATTTTAGAATACCAAAACAGAGAAAGAAGATTTGGAAAAATCAGTGAACAAATTAATGCGTAGAGTGAAGAGTATTCTAACTGTATGTGCCGTTTTATTATTAATGTCTACTAGCTTTTATTCGGAAGCTCAAGTAACTACTCTAGGGGTTGACAAAGAACAAACTTTTACTTTAGAGGATGTCATCGTTTCGGGTGCATTGTTTACAGACGTTCAAGCAATTAAAGTTTTAGCCGACCTCCCGATCGGTCAAGAAATAGCTATACCTGGAGATAGAATTTCAAGAGCCATTAAAAATCTATGGGCGAGTCGGTTGTTTTCTGACATTCAGCTTTACTCAGTAAAAAAAGAGGGTGATAAAATATGGATTGGCATTGAAGTGAAAGAAATGCCAAGGCTTGGAAACAATATTGATTTCCCAGGACTTAGACAAGGAGAAGTTAGTACTCTTAAAGATAAAATTGATGTTCAAAAAGGAACCGTAGTAACAGAAAACTGGAAAACTAACGCTGCTAACATTATTAGAGAGTATTACAAGGAGAAAGGATTTTATGATGCCACAGTAAAAATTACATCTACAGAAGACCCAATTACTCCTAATACTACTAAGCTTCTGATAGATGTCAAAAAGGGGCGGAAAATAAAAGTTTCAGAAATAATATTTGATGAGGTGGCCGAATTCCCAGAACGTAAGCTTCGAGGGAAGTTAAAAGAAACCAAAAGAAAAAGATGGTATAGAGTTTTAAAATCTTCTAAATTGATAGATGAGAGTTTAGAAGCTGATAAAGCCATGCTTACTCAATACTACAATGAGAAAGGTTATAAGAACTTCAGAATTTTAAGTGATTCTATTTACAGAACTGATGATGGTTTCCTTGGACTTAAACTTAATATAGATGAAGGTCAAAAGTTTTACTTCGGTGATATTCAAATTTTCGGGAACACAAAGTATAACTCTGATACCTTAAAAAATATAATGAAGATTAAGCCAGGTGATGAGTTTAATCAGAGTCTCTTGGATTCTAGGGTGTATTCAAATCCAAATGGGTTAGACATTAGCTCGATCTATATGGATCAAGGATACCTTACATTCCAGGCTATTCTTTCAGAAACCTCTGTAGTAGGAGATACGGTAGATCTAGAAATATTACTTTACGAAGGAAAACAATTTAGAGTAGGAGATGTGGCCGTAGTAGGAAATGACAAGACCAATGACCATGTTATCTTTCGTGAAATCAGAACGAAGCCTGGAGATCTGTTTAGCAGATCTAACATTGTAAGAACTCAAAGAGAACTTTCGAACCTAGGTTATTTTGCTCCTGAAGGATTTGATGTTCAAATCAAACAAAATGAAGCAGAAGGAACAGTAGATTTAACTTATGTAGTAGCAGAAAGACCATCTGATCAAATACAACTCTCTGGAGGATTTGGAGCTGGGCGAGTTGTAGGAACTTTAGGTTTAAGCTTCTCTAATTTCAGTGCTAAAAACATGTTTAAGAAAGATGCCTGGAGACCAATACCGACAGGAGATGGGCAAAGACTTTCTATTCAGGGTCAATCAAACGGTATTTTCTTTCAGTCACTTAGCGCATCATTTACTGAGCCATGGTTAGGAGGAAAAAAGCCAAATTCACTTTCCCTTTCATATTCAAGAACAAGAGTTTCTAATGGAGAATCTCAAAAAGATGATGAAGGAAACAGAAACCCAAGTCTAAATCAAATGAGACTCCAAGGAGGTTCAGTTGGATTAGGGACAAGGCTTAAAAAACCAGATGATTATTTCTTACTTTTTGGTAATGTTAGTTACCAGCGATTTGAGTTATTTAACTATACCGCTTTAGGTAATTTATTCAATAGTGGAATAGCTCATAACTTAGCTCTTTCAGGTACGCTTCAGAGAAATTCTGTTTCAGAACCTATCTATCCTACTTATGGATCAACAGTAAAATTATTCGGTAAAGCCACATTCCCTTATTCTGCTTTAAGAGGAGATGACTTTGATTACACAGATGCTCAAGCTAGATACAAATGGGTAGAGTATTACAAAGCCAAGCTTACAGTAGACTGGTACACTCCATTAACTAGAGGAACTGATGAAAAACCACCTAAGCTTGTATTAAATACGAAAGCTGGATTTGGGTTCTTAGGGTTTTATAATAAAAACGTAGGAGATTCGCCATTTGAAAGATTTTATGTTGGAGGAGTTAATCTGAATCAATTTGGACTGGACGGAAGAGAAATAATATACTTAAGAGGTTACCCTGAAACTTCTATATCGGGAACAAACGGAGCTCCACTAGTAGCTAAATACACAGCAGAACTGAGATATCCTTTGAGTCTAAATCCGCAAGCTACGATATATACTTTAGCATTTGCTGAAGCAGGAAACACATGGGACTCTTTTGAAGAATTTAATCCTTTTCAGGTGAAAAGATCAGCTGGATTCGGACTAAGAGTATTCCTTCCGATGTTTGGTTTACTTGGTCTTGATTATGGCTGGAGGCTAGATCCACTAGACTTTAACGGTGGTGACCAGATCGAAAAGACTCAACTCCATTTCAGTATTGGCATGAACATTGGAGACCTCTAATCAAATTCGTTAATTTCGCACACGCTTTAACAATTTTAAAAAATGAAAAAAGTAACTCTGATTTTAAGTTTAATGATACTAGGACTAACATCCTATTCTCAAAAATTTGCATACGTAGATACGGAGTATATATTGATGCATTTACAAGAATACGCAGATGCTCAAGGAGAATTAAATTCTTTTAGCGCACAATGGCAAGAAGAGATAGAAGAGAAGTATGCATCTATAGCATTATTAACTGAATCTTTTCAAGCAGAGAAAGCACTTCTTACTATAGATATGCAGAGCAGAAGAGAAGATGAGTTAAAGTCTAAAAAATCGGAAGCAAGAGATTTGCAAAAAAGAAGATTTGGAGTAGATGGGGATCTATTTCAAAAAAGAGAGGAACTAATGAAACCCGTGCAAGACATGATGTACGAAGCCATACTGGAAGTAACATCTCAGAATGGGTACATGGTGATTTTCGATAAAGGGACTCAAAGTAATATGCTTTACGCCAACCCAAAGCATGACGTTAGTGACAAAGTGCTTAAGAAAATGGGGAAAAAGCCAGGAGAAACTGTAGAGATGCCTGGGAAAGAAGATAAAGGTGGAGCCAAGACAGAATCGAAACCGAAATCTGGTGGAGCTGGTGCCAAAGGAACGGATTTGAAAAAAGGAGGGTCTAAATCAGTACAAAGGGCTCCAAAACAAAAATAACTTAGAAAGTAACAATCATGAAATATATAGCAATACTACTTACCGCGTTATCATTCTGTACATTAGATGTACAGGCGCAGAAATTTGGACACATCGATTCACAAGCTCTTTTAGACACTATTCCTGAAACAGGAGTAGCACAAGCTGAATTAGAAGCCATTAATTTAGAATTCGAAAAAGAATTACAACAGCAGCAATCTGACTTAGAAAAGTTAGTGGCAGAAATACAAGGAATTCAAAATGATCCTTCTGTTAGTGATTTTACGAAGCAGTCTAAAATGTCTAAATACGAATCTGATCAACAAAGATTACAAGAGACTTATTCCGTAGCTCAAGAACAACTGGCTACTATGGAACAGACACTTTTAGCACCTATCATCGAAAAAGCAAGAGAGGCTATTAAGGAAATAGGAAAAGAAAACGGATTCACATACATATTTGACCTTAACAGTGGAGGAATCATTTATGATGGTGGTGAAGACGTACTTCCATTAGTTCTAGCTAAGCTAGGTATATAAAAAATTAACTTTCCGAAAAGTGAAAAGCTGTTCTTATGGAACGGCTTTTTTTATGCTTTGCTCTAGCGTTATTTAACGCAGAGTGAATTATCTTTCGGGTTCACTTTTTAAGGTAAGAAATCAGTTTGGGATTAAAAATTGGCATATTCGATTCAGGTATAGGAGGACTTACAGTAGCTAAAGCTATTAAGAACAAACTTCCTCAAGCTGAACTTGTCTATTTTGGTGATACTGCTCACCTGCCTTACGGTGATAAATCTCCTGCATCTATCAGACATTATTCTGCTAAGATTGCTCAGTTTCTTTTAAGTGAAAATTGCAACGCGCTGGTTATAGCCTGCAACACAGCATCAGCTCATGCTTATAAAACCGTGAAAGATGTGGCAGGTCCTGATATTCCAGTATTTAATGTGATAGACCCTGTGGTAGAATGCATTGCTACGCGTTATCAAAACCTAAAAGTAGGAGTAATAGCT
>CAJXOV010000222.1 GCA_913057815.1 uncultured Flavobacteriales bacterium | reverse complement strand
CTGGCTCCATGTCATGCAGTTTCGTCCAAAATCAATGTTATTTTAAGTTCACCTTATGACTCAGGACTAGATAGTTCAGTAGAGCTTTGTAACACTGGAGCGAGTGAAGTGATGCTTGGCTTATTAAACGGAACACCTGATGTTAATGGAACGTGGTCCTATAATGGATCGAATGTATCAATAGTATCATTCAATCCGTCTACTGATTTAGGAGGGCTATACACTTATACTGTTCCAACTATAGGTGGGTGTTTACAGAATTCAGCAAATGTAAATATTACGGTGAATTCGGCATCAAATGCAGGGGAAGATAGTTCCATTGTAGTATGTAATTCACTATTGAATATAGACTTGAATAATTATTTATCAATAGATGCAGATTTAAACGGTGTTTGGACAGATGCTGGAAGTGCCGTTGTTTCATCGGTAATAGATGTTTCTACAGCAGGAAATTCACAATACAGATATACTATAACTGGAGCAACTAGCTGTTCAAATGACTTTTCTGATTTTTCTGTAACATCTGAGCTTCAGCTTTCTGCTGGAACTGGAAATAATTTCACGTTATGTGAAAGCCAGAGTGATTTAGACTTGAATAATGAACTTTCAACTGGAGCTAGTAATTCAGGATTTTGGACAAGTCCAGATAACTCTGCTAGTACAGGGCTTATAACTCCATCATCATCCTTGTCTGGGACTTATACTTATGAAGTGATAAGTCCACTTTCATGTGCGAATCCTACTTCAGAATTCGAAGTTACTATTGAATCTTTACCTAACTCAGGAGAGAGTGGAGGATTTGCATTCTTCTGTAATGCTTTCCCTGGTTTTGATTTGTTAAATAGTATACCTGGTTCACCTCAGGTTGATGGATACTTTATGGATCCAAACGGAATTGAAATAACAGATTTCAGCACATCAGATTTGTATACAAGTGGGATTTACACATACCATGCTAATCCTGAGAATGTGTGCCCTGAAACAACTTCTACTTTGACAGTCTCTATCGCAGAGATTGGAACTCCTGGAGCAGATACAGCAGTAACTTTATGTGATAATGAAGTGGATTTAGATTTAATGTCCCTTTTAGATGGGAGCCCTTCGAGTGGAGGTCAATGGAGTGATGACAATAATGTGCCTATAGCAAACGTGTTTACGCCTACTGCACCTGTAACATTGATTTATATGTATAGTGGAGGTTTTCCTTGTCCAACATTAAGCTCTAATTTAGAGATTACTCTTTCTCCAATGACTACTGCTGGAGATGATAATTTGATTAACTCATGTGAGATAGACTCTAACTTCGATATCAGTGAATTACTAAGTGATGATGCCAACCCAAATGGGTATTGGGAGCATCCAGATGGATCAAACTTAATAAACTTAGATATTGATCCAGGTGTTAGCTTGGATGGAGAATATTTGTATTTAACCAATCCAAATACATCTTGTCCACAAGATACAGCTGTAATAACTGTACAAACTCAAAATTTACCCAACGCTGGTGAAGATGGTTTCCTATTGGTTTGTAGTATTTCAGATCCAGTTAATTTAATAGGATATTTAGAAGGAAGCCCTGATCCAGGAGGAGTTTGGTTAGCGCCTGACAGTTCTCCAGTAGGTCAAGTTTTTAATCCGATGAGTGATACTCCAGGGACATATACTTATGAAGTAGCTGGCACATTGCCATGTCCAACTACAGCCGCGCAAGCTTCTGTGGTTGTTCAGAACGCACCGAATGCAGGTGATGATTTAACAGAAAATTTATGTACTACATCTAATCAGGTGGTGTTAAACTCATATTTAAGTCCGAACTCTCCACAGGAGTATATGTGGATTGATGAGTCTGGATTTGAAATTTCAAACCCAATAATAGAGCCACTAGATTCTGTAGATCAAGCGTACAGACTAATTGCCTTAGGTAGTGGGCCGTGTATGAATGACACAGCTTTATATACATTCAATATTACTATTCCAGCTAATATTCAGGCCATAGTAGATATGACATACTGTACCGAAGATGCACCGATTAACATGGAGAGTTGTGTGGAGGCTAATTATAAAATGGATGTTACTTTTAAAGATAGCAACTTCAATATTATTTCAGAAGTGTTTGATCCTTCTGTTCAGGATTCTCAACAAATATGGGCGATAGCTAATTCGGTTTCGCCATGTGCGTCCGATTCAATCCAGCTGAACATACAAGTCAATTCACCTGCCAATCCGGGAGAAGATGCCTTGATCAATATTTGTAGTCTTGATGATTCGATTGATATTTTTAGTCAAATTTCTGGAAACCCAGATCCGGGAGGATTACTAGTGTGGATGAACGATACCATGTCATCTATGACGTTTGATCCATCGTTATATTCAGGGAGCCATTTTGTCGAATACATAGCACCTGAAGTAAATCCATGTACGGCTTATAGTTCTTGGATGCAGATTGATATTCATCAAACCCCAGAGCCAGCATTTACCATTATTGATGAAGATGCTGAGTTATCTAATCCTTTGTTTTACTTTGAAAATGAAACCGATGGTACATTTAATTTTACCTGGGATTTTGATGGATTAGATACATCATTTGCGTATGATGCTGAGTATACATTCCCCGAAGATATATCAGAAACATACCTTGTGTGTTTACATGCAGATAACTTAATGGGATGTGAGGCATACGAATGTCAAGAAGTAGTAGTAAAAGATATTTTCAGCCATTTTATACCAAACACCTTCACTCCAAATGGAGATGGAGACAATGACATTTTTTACATAAGAGGAAGAGGTATTGATATAGACTATTTTGAGTTGTTTATCTATAGTAGAAATGGAGACCAAGTTTTCCATACTACTGATTTGTATGAAGGATGGGATGGAATGTGGTATGGTGAAGAAGTTCCTACAGATATTTATTCTTTTAGACTAATTATGAAGGCTAAAGATACTAGTCAGAGAATAGAAGAAATGGGGCACATTACGGTGCTCAGGTAGACTACTGAATAAGTACCTTACCAGCCAAACCAGAATCTCCATTCAGTTGGATTAAATAAATTCCAGGAGAAAAATTCAGAAACACATTACTTGGATTTACATCAGACGAAATTATTAGTCTACCTGTAGAATCTAAAATTTTGTATTCAGTAATCTCGTCAGAGAAACTAAGTTCTTTAGTATCGGAATTAAACGTATACCTCAAGGATTTCTCTGAAATATCTTCAACTCCTTGAAAAAAGTCAGAATTAGAATCTAAGTATTCGGAAGTAGAATAGTCAGAATCCAGTCCGCTATTTCTAGTTCTTACTATAAATCCATCAAACTGTCCTTGACCTAATCCATCAGTTTTACCAGCTATTATGTAACCGTTTGGAATACGAATTCCAAAAGCAGGATCATCATCGTTATTTGTTCCATAGGTATTTTGTCCAACAAAGAGATTCGTCCTTGTGATCCTTTTTATAAAGAAGTCAGTGCCTTGATTTCCGAACCCAACATCCAGAATTGTTCCGGTGCATATAATTTCATTAGAACGTCCTATCTCAGCATTTATCCACTTATGTGTTCCTGTTGAGTTAGCCAATGTATCTCTCCACATAACCTCTCCAGTCTCATCTAACCGAGTTATAGTGCCATTGGTAAGTTCACTATCCGTGTTATAAATCTCACCAAAAGCGAAGTAAGTTTCATCTATAGGATCTGCTAAAACAGCATGCAAAGCGTTTTTACCCTCTGCACCATTCTCACGTTCTAGGATAATCTCTCCATCTGAATCAGCTAAAACGAACCATTGTACTGAGAACTCATTATCTATTTTTTTTTCACCACCAAAAAGTAAGCTTCCATTTCCTGATTCTCGACCATCACTGAACATTTCATGTGAATCTGTAGAGAAAATCTTTTCCCAAATAACAGAACCTAATCCATCGATCTTGCAGGCATATGCATCTGAGTTTTCAGAGTAGCTATACGTTTCACCAGAAATTAAAAATCCACCAGTAATAGCAGAAATTGAATTTCCGAAATCCCAGTCATCACCTCCTAAATGTTTGTCCCATAAAAGGTCTCCATTTTCCGAAAACTGGGCTACGAGAATATCATAGCTAGAAGAAGCATTTAGAATTTTCCCGATGGCTAAGTAGCCTTCTTCATTCAAAACAACATCGGAGAAAGAGGCTGTAGAAGATTCAGCATAAGTACTCGACCAAAGGATGTTCAATAAAGAATCAGTTTTCACTATGAAGCCTTTGGTGCCGAATCCACCCTGTGAGCTTGTGTATCCGCAGAATACTAGGTTAGAGTCATTATCCAGAACTACTGAATTAAATCCATCTTCGAAAACTCCTCCTATGGTTACATACATAGAAGTGTCTTGCTGCGCTGATGCTGTGGAATCTACCATGGCTAAGCACAAAGAGAGAAAAAGAAAAATCCTAGTAATACGAGTCATTATAGCACAAATTAAATCAATTTATGCCAAAACTTTAAAGGCTAAATATTCAAATACTTCATGAGCTCTTCATACCTATTTTGAAGCGAGTCTGAAAAACGCTGTTTTTGGTAAGAAGCTTTTATAGTGTAATCGTATCGTTCAAAGGTTTGAATAATGGCACTCAAATCTTGACGATTGATTTTAAGAGTCACTTCAGAATGACTCTGGGTTACAGATGAGGTAAGGCTAGCACTTAAAATTTTAGCATCATTTTCCTCCACTATTCTGGCTATTTCTGTAAGCGAATAATCTCTGTTTTCCATTTCTAAAACTAGCACACCTCCAGGTTCCTTAACAGATCTCATATCAGTAAGCTGATTTAATAAGTCTGGGGCAGACACAGCACCTACATATGTAGTACCATCTGTAGTAATAGGAAGTAAGCTTAATTTGTAATTGGACATGATGCTAAGTGCATCAAATAAGTGAGAATTAGCATCGACAGAAATCTGCATCAAATCGTGAGGAATAGAATTAAACGCTTTAGAAGGATTCTCTAAAAGAAGAATCTCTTCTTCAGAAATGATTCCCATAAATATGTCACCACTCACTACTGGA
>CAJXOV010000221.1 GCA_913057815.1 uncultured Flavobacteriales bacterium | reverse complement strand
CTACACCTCTCTATTCGTCGGCAGCGTCAGATGTGTATAAGAGACAGATTTCATAATAGATAAGATTATAGTTTATAATTTTTCGATTTCAAAGGTATACCAAAACTTCAAACCTACCATGAAAACACGAATCAGAACTATAAAAACTCCTTTTTCAAAGACGAACACAAACCAAGCGCAAGCTAATCCTAGTCTTTTCTAAACCCTAAAACTGTCCAGCTATTTTCTTCTTTTCTTAGAAACCCGCTTAACCCAAACTCACTTGCTTTTTCAGTTAGAATGGCTGCATCCAATGCATAAAAACCACTCAAAAGTAGCACAGAACCACTCTTCATAGCTGCTGCATATGAATGCATATCTTCCAAGAGAATATTCCTATTGATATTGGCTATTACCACATCGAACACTTCCGAAGATTTTATCTGCTCCTTCCCTCCTAGCCGTGCTTCTATTTTACTACAGCTGTTGACTTCTACATTTTCTATAGTGTTTTCATAAGCCCAGTTTTCTATGTCTATAGCTAATAACTCAGAAGCTCCTAGTTTTTCAGCATAAATAGCAAGGACTCCAGTCCCAGTGCCCATATCCAATACTGATTTTCCTTGAAAATCTATTTCAGACATCGCGTCTATTATAGTCTTAGTAGTCTCGTGATGACCTGTACCGAAAGACATTTTAGGTTCTATGATAATCTCATGTATAAAACCTGCTTTAGTTTCATGAAAAGGCGCTCTTATTCTGCATGTATCTTTTACCTCTACCGGTTCGAAAGAACTCTCCCACTGCGCATTCCAGTTTTGTTTTTCATGATGAATCACCTCATAAGATACTTTACAGAATGGCTCTACATCTGAGATTGTTTCTTTGAGAGCAGAATCATTAAAGTCCACTTCAGGAATGTATACTTGAAGTCCTTCTTTACTATCCACAAAACTCTCATATCCGATTTCTGCAAGATATGCCGTAAGGATATCTCTAGCTGGAAGAACAGGCTCCAACTTAAATGCTACTTCTTTATAATTCACTTAGTAAGAATTAATTAATGCGTTAAAATCAGATGCATTCAATGATGCTCCTCCTATAAGTCCACCATCAACATCTGGCTTAGAGAAAATCTCTTTGGCATTAGCTGGCTTACAACTCCCTCCATATAGAATGGACACCGTATCTGCCACTTCTTGAGAACTGATTTCAGATAGTTTAGTTCTAATAAATGCATGAATTTCTTGTGCTTGATCTGAAGAAGCTGTTTTCCCTGTACCTATAGCCCAAACCGGCTCATAAGCGACTATACATTTTTCTATTTCTTCTGAAGACAATCCTTCAAGGCCTCCTTTTAGCTGAGTTTCAACTACCGAAAATTCTCTTCCTGCTTCCCTTTCTTCTAATAATTCACCTATACATACTATAGGAGTTATTCCTTCTGCTAAACATGATTTCACCTTGGCATTAACCGACTCATCCGTTTCTCCAAAATACTGTCTTCTCTCAGAGTGTCCTAGGATACAGAAATTTACTCCACTTGACTTTAATTGCACCGCGCTCACTTCACCTGTATATGCTCCAGATTTTTCTGCGTGGCAATTTTGCGCTGCTACATGAAGATTATCTCCAGTATTCACAGCTATCTGTGTTAGGTATAACATGGGAGGAGAAATTATCACTTTCACATCTGAAGGCCATGCACCTGCCATTCCGTTTAACTCCTGCACTAAAGCTTGAGCCTCAGTCATGCTTTTATTCATTTTCCAGTTTCCTGCTACTATTTTTCTACTCATCTTATATTTCTTTCAATTTTGTTTTGGCATGTTCTAAGCCCAAATCTACCCATTTATCCAACTCAAAGTCTGACTTAAAGCCTTCTTCATTTACATAGGCAAATTCCTTCATTACTTTCCCTGTAAAGTTCATAGGAGAAGTATATGGTTGGTCCATATGCTCATCTATTTTTTTACTAATAATTCTTACTGTGAGATTTTCTTTCATTACTCCCACTGTCATTTTCCCTTTATACAAATAGGCCATTCCTCCAAACATTTTTTTCTGGACTACCTCCACACCTCTTTCCTTAAAAATGTTTTCTATTCTATCTGCTAAAACTTGATTAAATGCCATTATAGTTTTACGAATTTTAATGAAGTCTTATTCCCGATAACTATGATATAAGCTCCGCTTGAAAGATCACTTACGTTTATAGATTTTCCCTTTAGCTGGCGTTGCAATACCTCTTCTCCCAAGACTGTATAAATTTTCACTGTCTCATTGAGTGATTTATTGAAGCTTATCGTTTCGTTAACGACATTGCTACGCAGAAGAATGTTTTTATCTAGCTCCGAAATCGAACTCGTCTGATCCAACTGAAGTTGCATTATTACTGGCAAATGATCCGACATATAATAAAGGGCATTCATTACGCTAGAAGGTACACTGAAATTAGGCATGCAGTCAGTAATATTTTCATTATAACATGTTCCGTTATTCCCTAATGCATAATACGAATTGTCTACATATTGGTATCCCGAAGAACCATCTAACATATTCTCAGAACAAAGCATAAAATCAAACCTATCATCCAAACCACCACCTGCTCCATCATCAAAAATGGTAGAAACTCTAGTGCTCTGTGTAAGTATAGACTTATCTGGATAACTGCTCGAATGCCAATCTCCAGGCATATCTATAGGATCTTCTAATTGAATGGCATTTTCATCACTTAATAAAAGTTGGTAAGCTGGTTCAGCGCTATCATATAAATTAAAATCTCCCCCTATGATTACCTGAGCATCTCCTGGAAGAGTAGCTAAGTGAGCTGTAAAGTATTCTACCATTTCCAGTCTTAACTGTTCATTATCTCCTCCCTGACTACTTTTTAAATGAGTAGTATACACATAAAGAAATGCAGTATCCTGCTGATTTACCAGCTCCTCAGAGTTAAAGTAAAATATAAATTCATTAAAGTCTCTATAATTAGTGAGCACTACATTCTCCTCGTGTAATGTGAATCTCTCTGCATTGTATACTATGTTCTGCTGAAGTGGCCATCCACTATTAGGATTACTCTGAAGAGTTTCCCAAGTAGCTGCTCTATAATCTCCATCTAAATCCACGCAAGATTCTTCGGCTATGCTAATTAATCCTGCCTCAGATTTTAATTCTTGAAGCAAAATAAAATCAGGTTCTACAAAATCTATGATCTTTTTAAGCGTATCCTGCCTATTTGGGATGCTCCCATTCGGAAAATTCAGAACATTATAGTTCATTACAGTAAAAAATTCTTGCGCATGAATCCCAACAGCAGCCAGCATTACAGCACAACACAATATTTTTCTCAACATTTTTTTCGATTTTTTGTAACTTCAAATGTAAACATCCCGTAAGATTACTTGAAAACAAACAAACTTCTAGCTTACACGGTTAAGGTATGTGAAGAAGATTAAAAAGGGGCTGAGGAGCCCCTTTTTTGCGTTCTATACTTTTTATTTATTTCTATCCTGTCGTAAAAGCTTCATTTAAATCCTCATTATGAATCGCATTATTTTCAAAGCAAATACACTTGTCTAACCGTTATCAGCTGTATTAAATGTAAAAAGGAAAGATGACTTGACGTGATTAGGTGACCGAAGCTATAATCCATAATATTTTATCCATTATTCGCTCAACGAACCTTTTGCTTGAAGCATCCTATCCTGAAAACGAATCAGACTACATTGTTTTTTTAAGCTATTATCTTCTATTTTTACTGGATACTGAAACAACACTATCCATGAGAAAAATTATTCTTATTCTACTTTTAGTTGCACCTTATTTTCAACTCTTAGGTCAAGAATGTCCGGAGCCTACAGATTTATCCAGAGAATATTATTCATTAGGTGACATTACTGTAGTAAACTATATCTGGATAGAACCAGAATCCGCATGTGATTCGATTTCCTATGAGCTAGAATATGGCCCTGAGGGTTTCATTCCTGGACAATCTCAAGGAACTCTAATTTCACCTATCTTGGATCAACCTGGAGGGAACTTCTCGAATTTTTTAGAAATTTTTCATCAAATCAGTGAAAATTATACTGATGCTTACATGAGATCAGTATGTATTTGTGATACTACACAAATTGGCACTGGAAATGAAAATTCGGCTTCAGGTTGGGTAGCGTTTGGTCCGTCCCAATGTTGGTGTGAGGAACTTTATACAGAATCTGCAGAATATTCGTTAACCATTCTAAATGCAGACGAAGTATATTATTGTGAAGAGGATGTCCCAAATCAAACGTATGAGTTCATTGGAGAACCTATAGATAAATGGGGCACTACAATAGTCGAAGAGTACCACTGGATAAGTGAGACTCAAATAGATGAAAACACCACCATTGTGGAAAGCACAGTAGAAGTATTCCACCCTTATTGTGATTTAAATATCTGTGATATCGGTGAATTACTACTTGAATCAAACACATGGACATATACTATTACATATGATAATGAATCTCCTATTGTCGATTGTTCAGGTATAATTACAGAATATGAGAGTGAAAACAATTTTTCCATTCCTGATTTATCTGATGGTTTAATAGTAGATGAAAGTTGCTCTTACACTGTAGAACAAAATCCACTTCCAGGCGAGACTTTAACTACAGGTGAGCATCAGCTAGTCTTCACTGTTACTGATGCTTCAGGAAATGTAACCAGCTGTGAAACTTCTATTTACGTTAATGCTCCCGATTTTAGTTTTGAGGCTAATTTAGAAAGTTATGAAGCAGTGGAATGTGGAGATGAAATTCCACAACTGGAATACTCTTTAGGACAAAGTTGGGAAGATGGAATAGCAAATTCAACTTACTTCTTAGAAGAGACTGAAAACACAGAATTAACCGCTTGTGGTGAGTTGATTACTCACACAATTTCTATAACTAATACCGAATTAGAATTAGTTTCAGCAAACACTTTTGAAATTGAAATATTAGACTCAACACCGCCAGTTTGGAACTCAGAAAATCCAACACAATTAGAAATTTCATGTGAAAACATGTCAGAAATAGCTATGCCGATAGCTACCG
>CAJXOV010000220.1 GCA_913057815.1 uncultured Flavobacteriales bacterium | reverse complement strand
GATGTAGAGAGGTCTCGTGGGCTCGGAGATGTGTATAAGAGACAGATTCAAGACATGCTGAATCTAGCATAAGAAGTTTACAAAATTTAAAAATTTCTAAGACTAAAAGACCAAAGAAAACTAATCAAAAAGATTCAATACTAAATGTGTTACAAATCTACCACCATAGGTTAAAGTTAGACTCCCTTCAATCTTCTATGGTTTTAAAAGATTCCCTTTTTAGTAATTTTCCGGAAGAAGAAAGAGTTTTAGCGCTTTTAAACGAAGAAAAGATTTTTGAACTTCATAAAGAAAATTATTACTCTTTTAGTATATGGGTAAACCAGAAATCCAACGACCTGCCCTATGTATATTATAACTCCTACGCTATAGAAAAACCTTGGTTTGAGGATAACCTAAAATATGCTGACCAACTTAACAAGTCCTATACTGACTCTTTAATATTAGGCCTATACCTTAACCAAAATGAGACTTATAGCATTATGAAAGATTATAAAAGTGCAATTAAAAAAGAATTAAGTCGAATTAAAACGGTTAAAAATTCGTCTATTCACGAGCTCAATGAAGACTCTCTCTTTCTTAAAGCTAAAGAAAAGAGCATAGCTGATTACAAGAACTATAAATCTCAAGTACAAAATTACTTAAATGACCAAAAACAGGTTACAAAGTATCTAAGAGCTGATCAAACATGGCTAAGAAAAACAGAAGGAAAACTCAGACGAGATGATCTATTAGAAAAAAGGCGGCACAGGCACTATACGAGATACAGAACTTTTATTCAAAAATCAGAGGACAATCGATCCAACTATATGAGAAGAAGAACTAAAGCCATGAAAAAATCATATATAAAGACCTATCACTACAGGAGTGTTGAACTTCCTGAGTCAACAGATTAGCCTTTAAATAAGTCTCGTGCCATTCTTCAATTCAATAAATATTAGAGTAATTTTAATCTGTGGTATCTAACTTACTTTTTTACTTAAAAGCATCTAGACCAGGGCTTTGGTTTGCAGCTATATGGCTTTACATTTTGCCTACTGGACAGATGGAAAGCCTTCTCGATTCATGGACTTTTTGGTACGGATTATTCTATGTCACATTTCCATTAAACTTCATCGTTTATGGGTGGAATGACATAGTAGATTACGAAATAGACAAACACAATAAGAGAAAAGATAGTTTTTGGTTCGGAGCTAGAGCTAGCAAGGTACAACTGGACAAATTAGGAAAAGTAATTGTACTAGTTCAAGTTCTATTCTTCACTCCACTCCTATTTTTTAGTGATTGGAAAATCTCATTGGTTTATGCCGCTTTTATACTAATAAATGGATTGTATAATCTACCAGGCAAAGGTTTGCGAACTCTGCCTCCTTTTGAATTATTGGCTCAAATTGGCTATTTACTCATAGTACCACTCAGCATTTACATTAATGACACTCAAAACATTCCTATTCTTACTTATGTGTATTTGCTTCTTTTCGCGTGGCAATCTCACTTAATGGGTGAAGTAATGGACATAGAACCTGACCGGGCGAGTGGGAGAATTACCACAGCCACAATCTTAGGAATAATTAAAACAAAATGGCTGATTATATCCATTGTGATTACTGAAGTTCTATTAATGTTTTTAGTCTATGAAGAATACATCTTTGGTGGTTTCTTAGCCCTAGGATTAATATGGCTATTGGCAGATGTTCTCGTCCTTTTCAAAGGAAAAACCCATACACTAGGACAAATGAAACTATTTGCACTCGGTTCGAATGCAGTGGCATTTATTACGATGATTTATGTGTGGTATTCGGGTTGTTTGATTTAGAAAAATGATTCTAAACTCAAACGGCCTGACATTCCAAACAAACTCCATTTACCTGAACATTCACCTGAGAGATTTGATACCCTTTTAGCAGCACTTTGAGTTGTTTATCTGGTTCTACACAAGATACCGTTTCACACTCTGAACAGTGAAAATGTAAGTGTTCATGATGATGCTCTTCTGTATCACAGGTATGACCGCATAAAGCATAATAAACCTCCTGGTCTTCTACTTGAATTTTATGGATGATGCCGTTATCTAATAAAACCAATATGGTTCTATACAAAGTAACCCTATCGAAGTCTTTAAGCTCTTCCTGAACCTTAGAATATGGAATAGCCGAACCGTAACTATGAATTACGCTAAGCACATCCAATCTTTTGCTTGTAACTCTCAATTCATGAGACTTAAGCAGCTTTTCTAGTTTTTCTTTCGGTTCTTCCATGGATTAAAAATCTAAGTTAATACCTAGAACAATATTCCGCCCTAAATCATCAGAAAAATATCGTTGCCTGTTCAAATAATCTCTGTATTTCGTGTTTAATAAATTACTTGATTTTACATAAATCTGCAAACTAGAACTTCCAACAGAACGCTCTACAGATATGACAGCTCCTAATAAAGCGTATTTTTCTGGAACCTCTAGAAAATCTTGTTCAGGTTCTAATCTATTTTGTTCAAACGTAAATCTTCCGTTTAAACTAGATTTAAAAGTCTTCCATTTTCCTCTTAACTCTTTATCATAAGTAATCACTCCACTTAAGCTATTAGAAGGCATAAACACCAATGGTAAATTCTGTTCTAAGTTTTCACCTACTAAATAACTAAACGTCCAAGCTGTGCTTAGCTTTTCTGAAAAATCATAGTTCATCTTCACATCCGCACCATAAATAGAAGCATCAGCCTGAGCGTATTCAAAAACCGGAAAAGCACCTCTAATGGTTAATCTAACATCATTCGTAGGATTTAAGAATATGTAATCTGATAAATGCTGGTAATACCCTAATAAATGAAGACTAAATCGTTTTTTTACGTTACCTGAAATAGAAAAAGTCTGCTTGACGGATTGTTCGGTTTTTAGCGAAACATCACCTTCTTCGATCCCGCTTACTCCTTGATGTAAACCACTGCTATAAAGCTCATTCACTTCAGGATTCCGAGAAGCAAGACCGAAATTATAATTTAGGCTCCAATTCTCAGAAATAGCTCGTTTCCACCCTGCCGAAGCACTTACGTTTTGATAGACATCATTATACCTTATAATTCTTCGAGGTAAATCACTCGAAATAGTGGCTACATTTCTGTCTTCTATATCTAACCGTACTCCTGCACTTATTTGGTTTTTGTTCCAGGTTTTGCGTAGCAATGAATAAATGCCAACTTCTCTAGAAACATAATCTGGAATCAAAGGAAGTATACCCGTTTCAGGTACATTGGTGTTATCCACTCTATTTAACTGAACTCCTGACAGAAGAGTGATTCCTTTTTTTAATGTTACGGAATGTTTTAATTCCAAATAATTTGAGAATTGTTCGATGCTCATAGCTGGGATTTCTGAGCGCTCTCCTCTCCTAATATCAAATTCCTTTCTACGATTAAACTGAAAACCATACACAGCTTCTAACTCCTGGTTTTGATTTAGCTTAAACTTAGTTTTCACTCTGGCCAGCTGATGGTTTACCTTCTGGTATGGAGACTCTAAGTCATAAGAAAAAGTATCCGTAGTAAATAAAGGTACAGCACTATTAATGGCATTCTCTAAATCAGTTAAATTTCCCACGTGCGCTCCTCTGAGTATTCCTATAGAAGAATTAAAAGTACTGAGGTAAGCAGAAGAGCTCCACTTGGGAGCCCATTTTATTTCGGATTGCAACGCTCCGTTTAATCTCTCACTTCCCGTATTTCTGAGTAAATAATCTGGAGTGTGTTTGTCTCCAGATTTAGAATAATTGAATTGAGCTCTCCACTTAAATATATCTGTTCCTCTGGATAGAACTAATCCAGTTCCATATGTTTTTCCATTGGACTCATAAAAAGACTTGAGCTCAGTGTGCAATGAAGAATCTACTTGAATTTCAGCGTCTTTGATTATTACTATTCCTCCTAGGGAATTACCAGGATATTGCAACGCGCTAACACCTTTTACTACCGTAATTCCCCCACCTGAAACAGGGTCTATCTCAGGTGAATGGTCCAATCCCCACTGCTGTCCGGCCTGAGCCAGACCGTGATTCATAAGAGTAAGTCTATTTCCATAAGCACCATGAATTATAGGCTTAGAACTAGTGGCGCCAGTTCGTAATACATTTACTCCTGCAGAATTCTGTAGCCGAGAAGCCAAATCTAAGCTGGCTGAAGTTTTCTGGTCTAAAGTACTTATGGTTTCTACCTCTTCATTGGTAAAGTCCTTCTTCTTTTCCATTACAGATGCCTCGGGAAGTGAGACTTCAGAAGGAAGTAATTCCAGAACAATAATCGAGTCAGAAACTATAGTAATCTCTTGTTCTAATGGCTGAAAACCTACATACGAAACTTTAATTACATATGAACCTTTACACAAGTTTGAGAACGCAAAATTCCCATTAACATCAGAAACAGAAATTAGGTCGATACTTTCGATTCTAATTTCTGCTCCTATTAATGCGAATTCCGAATCTGGATCTTCAACCGTACCAGAAACAGAAAAAATACAATCTTGAGCATTAGCCGAAAAGACAAATGCTAGACTAAAAAATATATAAAATATGGCCTTACTGTACATTCACATCAAAATCCACCTCTATGTCAGTTTCTCCTCCTGCGTTAGTTATGTCTCCACCAGATACTCCAGACGCACCTTTATTAGGTTCATGTCTTAGAATCACAGTCAGAACACCACTTCCTGCATCACTAGTAATTAATTCTGTAGTAATTCCTATAGGGTTTCCATCAGCATCTGTATCTGTATATGAAACAGATAAACCAGCAAGTGTGCTACTCATGAAGAACTGATGTTCATCACCTTCTTCTTCTACTTCTAAGGTAATATCTTCAGCTGGAGTTTCTGTCTCGTTTAATAATTCGACTACACCCGAGTAAGTAGTGTTAGCTGCTAAATCTTCAACAGTTAGTACAGGTGCGTTTCCTCCATCTCCATCTAAATCCTGGAATTTAAGAACTACATCATCTCCACCTCCAGAAGGAGTTAAAGTATACGTAAGCGCTGTCTCTTATACACATCTCCGAGCCCACGAGACCTCTCTACATCT
>CAJXOV010000219.1 GCA_913057815.1 uncultured Flavobacteriales bacterium | reverse complement strand
GATGTGTATAAGAGACAGCCTTAAGCCACTCGGCCACCTCTCCTTCTTTCCGTAAATCGGATGCCAAAATACAAAAAATTAGTCTTGACAAACAAAACACATTTGTCTAAAAAAACACAGGTGAAAAGATTGGTTTCAGATAGACAGCTCTCCTGCGTATTCAACTTGAAACTCTCTAGCAAATCCTTCCACACTTAATTCCTTCCCTAGTAAATGCATGGTTTTCACCACAACAGCTTCAAATGTCATGTCTTCTGCAGAAATAACTCCTATCTCAGAAAGTTTCATTCCGGAGGCATATGTCTTTTGATCTACATTTCCTTTTCTACATTGACTCACATTTATAAAACATTTCCCTTCACTTACCTTCTCTTTTATCAAGTCTATGATGTCATTTCTCATAGGAATATTTCCACTTCCGAAAGTTTCTAAAACGAATACACTCGTATTTGGTTGGTTCAAAGAATAGGTCAACTGCTCTAAACTTATCCCAGGAAAAAACTTAATAATCGCAATATCACTTTTCCATTTATAGTGAATACGTAAATTCTTGAAATCAACTTTGCGTTGCAACGCTGATAAATTCCAATGAATTTTAACTCCTGCCTCAGCTAATGGAGGATAGTTTGGACTTATTATAGCATCAAAATGCTCTGTACTGAATTTATGACATCTGTTTCCTCTGTACAAACTATACTCAAAATAAATAGCTACTTCTTGTAGAATCGAGTGACCATGTTGGTCTTTTAAACTTGCTATCTCTAGGCTAGAAATTAGATTCTCCCTTCCATCTGTTCTTAACATCCCCATTGGAAGCTGACTTCCTGTAATAACTATAGGTTTAGTTAAATTTTCCAACATAATGCTTAGAGCAGAAGCTGTATAAGCCATAGTGTCCGTACCATGAAGAACAACAAAACCATCATATGCTTCATAGTTTTCTTCGATAACTTTGGCTATATCATTCCAAAACTCCCAATCCGCCTCAGAACTATCTACTGGATCTTTAAAAGAATAAGAATCAAGCTCGCATTCTAATCTACTTAATTCTGGAATGTGGTTTACTAAATTTTCCAGAGAAACAGGCATCAAACTCCCATCTTCAGAATTCACTTCCATGCCTATAGTACCTCCTGTATAAATCAGTAAAATCTTAGACTTTAAATCTTGCATATTCATTTAAATATTAAAAAGCTTATGAGCATTTTCTGTAGTTATTCTACTCACCTCTTCTATAGATACGTTTTTAACGATTGCTAATTTAGTCGCTATATAATGTAAAAAAGAGCTTTCATTTCTTTTCCCTCTGTTTGGATGAGGAGCTAAATATGGTGAGTCAGTCTCTAAAACTAAATATTCCATATTCACATTTTCTAAGGTTTTATCTAACCCAGCATTCTTATAAGTTAAAACGCCTCCTATACCAAGATAGAAGTCACCATAGGCTACTATTTTATCTGCCTGCTCTTTACTACCCGTAAAACAGTGAAACACCCCTTTCAATCGGTCATCATTTAATTCATCAAATACTTTGAATAGTTCATCATAGCTATCACGTGCATGAATAATAATAGGAAGTTGATACTCTTTTGCCCATTCTATTTGGATTATAAGAGATTCAATTTGTAAACCTAACTTGGTTTTATCCCAGTACAAATCAAGGCCAGTCTCTCCTATAGCGTAGAACTTGTTCTTTTTCAAAAGAGATTCCATATTTTCAAGAACTTCTTTATAGTTTTCATCAACATCACAAGGGTGGAGGCCAATTGCAGGAAAGCAATGCTCTGGAAATTTATTAACTAACTCCATCATTGGCTCTACACTACTCCAGTCAATATTTGGTAAAAACATTTTCTTCACCCCCGAATCAATGGCTCTTTGCACCGCTTCAGCATTTTCACCTTCAAATTTATCAGAGAAAAGGTGAGTATGTGTATCTATGAATTCCATGTGACAAAAGTAATTTGATAATCCATTATAGATTCATCTTCTCAATAAAAGAAATGTCAAATTAGATATTACCTTAGTCGGATCAAAAAAGTACTAATAATAAGATTTAGTTCGATGGGAGATATTATTCTCACATCTCCAGTTGTCAGGAACGTCAAGAACCAACTTGATTCTGAAATTCACTTTCTAGTAAAAAAGACTTTCCTTGATTTAGTGGATCATTCACCTCATATATCGAAAACTCATTCCTTAAATCCAGATATTAAGCACTCGATTTCAGCGTTGCAAAATGAGAGCTTTGACTTAGTCATAGATCTCCAGAAAAACAGAAAGAGTAAAGCTATAGTGAAGTCGCTTGGATGTGAAAGTTTAAGCTTTGATAAACTAAATGTCAAAAAATGGCTATTAGTCCAATCGGGAATCGATCTTTTGCCTGACATACATATAGTCGATAGGTATTTTAAATCTCTAGAACCTATTCAAATCGTTAATGACAACCTTGGAAACGAGCTTTTTATTTCGCCAAACACCACAAATTCAGTTCAAGAATTAAACCTTCCTGCTGAATTCATAGCTATAGGAATGGGTGCTCAGCATAAAGGAAAATGCTTAAACCAAGAACAATTAAGTTTTATAATAGAAGAAGCCACATTACCTATAGTACTGCTTGGGGGAAAACGGGAATTGGAGCTATCTAGATCTATTGAGAAAAATAGTTCAAAAAAGATCTGGAATCTTACTGGTAAATCTTCACTCTTAGAAACTGCAGAAATAATTCGAAATTCTAAAATAACCTTAAGCGGAGATACTGGAATTATGCATATGGCATCTGCATATAAAGTCCCTCAAATCTCAGTTTGGGGATGCACATCACCTAAACTTGGAATGTTCCCATATGAAGCTCATGAAGATTCCATTATTCTGGAACCTATCGATCATGAAAAAAGACCGTGCGCTAAGCTTGGAAACAGATGCAAGTACGCGCCAAATTGGTGTATTCAATCCATAGATCCAAACAGAATAGTTATGGCTCTTGATTTAATTCTTAAAAAATAGAGCTTTTAGTTCTGTAGCATCGGCTGGATCCATTTTCCCAGCCAAGATTAGAGAAAGTTGCTTTCTTCTTAAAGCACCTTCATATCTTGACTTTTCTTCGTCAGTTTCTGCTATTAATTTAGGGACTTGAATGGGAGAGCCTACTTGATCAACAGCTACAAAAGTATATATAGCCTCATTGCATTTGATCTTTTTTCCGGTAGTATGATGTTCAACCCAAACATTCATAAACACTTCCATTGAACTAGTAAACGCCCTGCTCACTTTAGCTTCTATGGTAACTATATCTCCCAATTTAATAGGTTGGCTAAACGAAACATTATTGACACTAGCAGTAACCACAACTCTTCTACAGTGACGATGAGCAGAG
Source organism: uncultured Flavobacteriales bacterium (assembly GCA_913057815.1). Taxonomy (GTDB): domain Bacteria; phylum Bacteroidota; class Bacteroidia; order Flavobacteriales_D; family Sanyastnellaceae; genus ASP10-05a. The sequence continues at coordinate 1,711 of CAJXOV010000219.1, read as the reverse complement.
ATAGCTGACGTTATATCCATCCAATGAAGAAGTTTTCCTCCCATTAAATTCCCGAGTGTATTTGTATCATTAGGCAACACTAAATGTGTTCCCATAGCTTCCGTTTCTGATGCTCTTTTTGAAGATTCCATTGAGTGATTTTTTTCGCGTCACAAAATTACTTTTTTGATTCATTCATTTCGCAAAATTTATAGCATAAAAAAACGCCCCAGCAAAAGCTGAGGCGTTTTAAATATGTTAGTTAGTTAATGACTACTTAGCCACTACTACTCTTTCGAATTTAGCTGTGTTGCTTCCAGTTAATCTAACCATGTAAACTCCACTTTCTATTCCTGCTACATCAAACATCTGCTGGTAAGTTATACCTGCTTCTGCTGATCCAGTGAAAAGTGTTTGAACTAGATTACCATTCATATCCAATACATCTAATGTTACATTAGTTGTCTTAGCTACTTCATAATTAATCTGAGCTTTATCACTTACTGGGTTAGGGAAGATGTTTCCGATGAATAAATCTCCATCTACTGAATCAAGAGAAACTGTTGTTTCTGCTTCTGCTACTTCTTCTTCTTCTTCCTGCTCCTCGAAACTGATAGTCTGAGTCCACATACTTGATACATTTCCTGTACAATCCATTGCATACCATGTTCTTTCGATAGTATACTGAGGACAACAATCTGCATCAAAGGCGAAATCTCCTTGAAAGTTATTTACTTCTACTTGAGTCTCTGTTGCTGCATCAACTAATAATCCTGATCCAGTGAACCATCCACCGTTTCCATAGTTGCTGTTTACATTGTTCGCTCCGTTTCCTACTTGGTATCCATAGTAGTAATTAATCGGTGCATGAACTAAGTTGAATAATGATCCTTCTAAGTCTCCTGCTCCTGTTAATGTAGCGTTTCCTGCTTGCATAATGTAGTAAGTCCAATCTAAATAAACTTCTGAATCTTCTGCAGTCTCACAATCATCTTTGAATGATGTTGGGAATGTTTGGTTAGACCAATCTTCCCAGTTCATCCCATTTTCGAATGTTACATCGATATCAAAGAATGCATTCGGATTGTTCGTTGCTTGAACTCTTCCGCTTAATACTGCTGTTCCATCTTCATACTCTACGAAGCTTGACTCTACATTCGAGAAGAACTCGTATCCTGGGAAGTCAAATAACTTAAGTGACCAACTTGGATCATTGTGACATACTGGCGCTGCTGGTGTGCTTAGCGTACAATCTGCTATTGATCCTTCTTCTGGTTGCTCTCCTATGATTTCCTCATCGTAAATTACTGTTGGTGAATCATCACAGTTGTCAATAGCTGTTACTACTGGTGCATCTGGAACTGAATCCTCACATCCTAATACTAAATCAGCTGGCTCTGAAGTTAATTCTGGAGCTAGTGTATCTAATACTGTAATTGTATAAGAATGTGTTGTTGCATTTCCACATCCGTCTGATGCTGTACATGCTCTTACAATTGTTCCATTTCCACAATCATCTAGATTCATTGTCTCTTGACAAGCTACATCTGCTACCTGACAGTTATCTGTTGCTTCTAAATCTACCATTGCTGGTACATCTGCTAAGCACTGGAAGTTCATGTCTGAAGGCATGCTTGTAAATACTGGTGCTGTTGTATCTACTATTACAATTGTTTGAACACAATCACTTGAGTTTCCACAAGCATCTGTTGCTGTCCATGTTCTTGTAATT
>CAJXOV010000218.1 GCA_913057815.1 uncultured Flavobacteriales bacterium | reverse complement strand
GATGTAGAGAGGTCTCGTGGGCTCGGAGATGTGTATAAGAGACAGATACTGGTATTATGACTGATAGTGGTTCGTTTAGATTTCCTTCAGTTACTGCAGAAACGCATGAGATCATAGCAGCCATGAAAAGGAAAGGCTTTAATCATGCCTATGTTCATCAACAAACTTTCGATACAAATGAGATTAGTAAGCTTCGTTTACTAGGCCATTCATTGAGTAATAAGCTTGAGCTAATTGATGGGTGTAAAGCTGCTATAATTAGTCTTTCAAGAGAAGAGTTGGATGATTTTAATTACAAACCAGGAGATACCGATGGTCTAGTGAATTATGCATTATCCTTAGCTGGCGTGAATATGGCGGTTTTAATTAAAGAAGGAAATAACATAGTGAAGATGTCGTTTAGGAGTAAGGGAGCATTTGATGTAAATGCCTTTGCACGAGAACATTTCGATGGTGGTGGTCATAAGAATGCAGCTGGTGGAGCTAACTTCTCATCTTTTGATGAAACAGTAGAAAAGGTGAAAACTAAAGTGAAATCTTATGCTGCTGAGTTAAACTATTAATGAAGTATTTAGGTCTTATATGGATAGGTAGTCTTGTTTTCTTTGGATGTAAGGAAGACATGAACAGGAAATTTAAAACTCCTGCTAAACCTGTGAATATTGAAGAAATTCTTCTCAATCAGCAAAGAGAAATGGTTAAGAAAGACTCTTTAATTATAGCAGACTATTTAATTAAGGAAGGAAATGATTTTTCACAATCAGGGACTGGTTTACGATATAAAATAATCGAACAGTCTGCTGGAGAACTAGTGAAAAGTGGAGAGCGTGTATTTTTGGAATATGTAATTACTGATTTAAAAATGGACACTCTCTATACAAGTGAAAAATCTGGAATTATGAAACTAGAGGTGGATTTTTCCCGCGCTGAATCTGGACTTCATGAACTAGTCAAGTATATGCGAAAAGGAGAGAAGGCTGTAGCCATTCTTCCTCCACATTTGGGTCATGGGCTTGCGGGTGATGACTATAAAATACCGGCTTATACTATATTGAAATTTGAGGTAAAGGTTTTAAAATGAGGATAGGAGTTTTCATATCATTAGTTGCACTTTTGTTTAGTTGTGAGTCATCTGAATATTCTTCAGTGTCACATCAAATCAAGAAGAAACTAGAAGTCTTTGGTGATGGAGAAAAGGAGATAGGAGATTCTGATTATTTAGATTTAAACTTTGGTACTTCAGTAATTAACGATGAAAAGAGTGTTTATAAAGAGAATCATCTTTTTTTATCTGATTTTGACTCTAGTATTTTTGGTAATAAAAACTTAGGTAAGGACATTAATACATTGGTAACAGGAGATAGTGTGATTTATAGAATGCCTTATTCTGTTTTGAAAAACTCTATTTTAGATTTATACATTGATAATCAGGTGATTCTAAGTGATTCGCAGACAGTTACGTTATTCATGAGGTGTAACTTATCTATGGGGAAAGATGAGTATTTAGCATATAGAGAAGAACAGGTTCAGAAAGGTCTGGCTATAGAAATGGAGCTTATCGAAGAGTACATTCTAAAGGAAAATTTAGGAGGTAAGTTGGCCCGGAAAGGTGATTTGTTTTACATGAAAATAAAAGAAATGAATTCTGAAAAAGTAAACATTTCAGATGATTTGGCTATAGCATACTCTTGTAGATTTTTAAATGGAGTAGAGTTTAATAAAGTGGATGTAAAATCTCCTTTGTTTTTGAATTTATCTTCTCCAAGTCAGGTTATTCCTGGAATAGAGTCAATTTTAAAAGAAATGAATGAAGGGGAGTTTTACAGAATAATAATCCCGTCTTATTTGGGTTTTGGGGAAGATGGATCAAGTGATGGAACTGTTCCTGCTCATACGCCAATTATAGCGGATGTTCAGGTAGTTGAAATTCTAAGTTAACATTAATGAAAAGAGGTCTATTTTTTATATCGTTTGTTTTTATCTGGTTTCAAAGCGAAGCTCAGGAGAATATGGGTATAGCCAATAGTAATTACGCACCTACAAACACGATTTTTTTAAATCCCTCCAGCTCTGCAGATTCAAAAGCTTTTTTTGATCTCAATCTTATAGGAATGTCCACTTATGCATTGAATAATTATGCTTATGTGAATGGTAATTTGATTTCTGTTTCTAAATCAGGAGCCGCAGGAAACGAAACTGAAGTTCAGTTTGATCTGTCAAGCGCGCCATACTCGGCTTATACTGATGTTCAGATTCACGGTCCTAGTTTCAGCCTTTCTTATGGGAAATTTGGAGGTGGATTATTTAGTAATTTCAGAAGTGTGACTTATGTTTCTGGTATTCCTGCACATTTGGTTAATCATGCCACTAACGGCTTTGATTTTGAGGATCAAATAGGAAATGAATATACTACCAGTAATGCTAATGTAGGTTCTTTGTCATGGCTAGAATACGGTGCTAACTTTTCTTATATCATTCATCAAAGCGGCAGAGATATGTACACGGTTGGTGGTAACTTGAAGTATCTAAATGGGATAGCAGGCGCAGGGTTGAATATTCAAAAGTGGAATTATCAAGTGCGGAATGACTCTATTTTGGATTCATATGAGTTTAGTGGAGAGTACGGACTACCAAATATTGCTTCAGAGCAGGATGATGCTTCAGGAGTGTTAGGCAATGGCTCGGGAATTGGACTTGATATAGGGTTTAACTATAAGAAAATGCTTAAAAGTGCTCAAGGATATGAGCCTCATGCAGTCGGACAATGTGATCTAAAGGATTATCAATATAAATTTGGGATTAGTCTGTTGGATATTGGCAGAGTAAAGATGAAAAGTGGATTTTATCGAGAGTTTAATATTGAAGACTCGTTGGTTTGGGAGGGTTATAATGGAGCAGACCCGGAGGGGTTGGCGGAAATAGATGAGCTGATAAATGAAGAGTTGCTAAATTTTACAAGTGATGTAGAAAATAGCAGTTATAAAATTGCTTTACCAACTGCTCTTAGCGCCCAATTCGACTATAATTTTGGAAAAGGATTTTATGCCAACACTTCTCTTGTTCAGGGGTTTTCTAGAAAGAGAAAACTAGGTGTTAAAAGGAATAATACTTTTTCTCTTACTCCTAGGTATGAAAGAAGACAAGTGGAGGTTGCCCTTCCAATAACCATACAGAACTATCAAAAATTACGTTTAGGAGCCGCTTTAAGAATCTACTCTGTAATACTTGGAACAGATAACCTCGGGAGTTTAATAGGTGGAGGACGAACGTATGGTGCTGACTTCTATTTCAGTTTTAAATACACCATGTTTAGACCTTGGTATTGTAAGGACAAGCTCAAAAGATCATCCAAATCAAGAGGTAGAAAGAAAGGTGGAATTGCCTGTCCTAGTTGGTAAGTTTAGCTAACATACTTTTTAATTTTAAAACTTCTTTCTCTACAATCTCTGGTCGTCTTTTTGGGTTGTAATAGCTTAAATTCTTTAACATGACAATGATTGTCAACTGTTCTTCTAGATTTAAATCCTTAGTGTTTTTTTGGAAGTAAACTTCACTTGCTTTTTCCAATCCTATAGCTTGGTTAAGAAAATCATAACGTTCTAAATAACAATTTAAACAGTCTTCTTGAGCAACTCGACTTTCAAGCTCTTGAAAGAATGAGATTTTTTCTGGAATTGTCATTGATATCGTGTTTGTGCAGAAGAAGGTAGCCCGGCTGCACATATTAGAGCTTCCTGTTAGAAGTTTGGTAGTTAGAAAATCCCCTTTTAAATTTTCAGGAAATAACTTCTGGTAAAGTAGTACGAAACTACTATCTGCTTTAGGAGTGACTAGTATTTGTTCTGTAAACACGTTCATTTCCTTTGCTGAAATCTTACCCTTCCATTGAGGTTTTAGATATATAAACGTTCCAAAAAGAAGAATTAAAAAAGTAGATATAAGTATTCCAAGGAGTTTTAAAAGTTTAAAAATAAATTTCATTTATTAGTAAACGAATAATAACCGGATTTAGTGGGTGATTAGCAATGAATCTACGATCTCTCAAAATTCATTGAGAAATACATAAAGAGTCTTTTAAAAAAGGTTTTCCTCTTCTAGAAATTAGGCTTAAGAAGATATTTCTGATAGAAATTGTCTATTTCTTTTACTGCTTCTTCAGCTGTGTCCACCAATACAAATAAATCTAAATCTTTTTCAGAAATATTGTTTTCAGCTTCTAGTAGGGTAGTTTTAATCCATTCGATTAATCCAGCCCAAAAGCTTTTGCTTACTAAGATGATCGGGAAACGGGCTATCTTAAGAGTCTGAATCAACGTCAATGACTCAAAGAGTTCATCTAAAGTTCCAAATCCTCCAGGCATCACTATAAATCCCTGAGAATACTTGACGAACATAACTTTTCTCACAAAGAAGTAATCAAAGTCGATGTTCTTATCATTGTCCACATAAGGATTACTTGATTGTTCGAATGGAAGATCTATGTTTAGTCCAACAGAAGTTCCTCCACCTCTTTGAGCTCCTTTGTTTCCTGCTTCCATGATTCCTGGACCACCTCCTGTGATAACTCCATAACCTTTAGCAGTAAGTAAAAAAGCGATGTCATCAGCCATTTTGTAATAATTATGATCAGGCTTTGTTCTAGCAGAACCGAAAATAGAAACACAAGGTCCGATTTTTTGCATTCGATCGTATCCTTCGACTAGCTCAGCCATAATTTTAAAAATGGACCAACTATCATTGGACTTTGTCTCATTCCATGTTCTCTGTCTAAATGCGTCTCCTATGTTGTTATCTTTCAAAAGGGGTAGTTTTTAATTTTCACAAAAAAAATGCTGGTAAGAACCAGCATTTATATACTTCTTAGTTTTTTATTATCTATAAATCTTCATACTTCACATCTGAAAATTCTTCATCTGTAGAAGCGGTTTCTGGACTTTCTTCAGTGGTCTCTACTTTATCCATAGGAGACTCACTTGAATAATTTCCTGAAGCTTGAAGTTCTTTAATCTTATCAATGCTTTCTACTAGTCCGTCTGAGAACTTGTCAAAGTCTTCTTTATAAAGAAAAAGTTTATGCTTCTCATAAGAGCTGTCTCTTATACACATCTGACGCTGCCGACGAATAGAGAGGTGTA
>CAJXOV010000217.1 GCA_913057815.1 uncultured Flavobacteriales bacterium | reverse complement strand
CGGCAGCGTCAGATGTGTATAAGAGACAGAGTGTATCTTTTGTAGCCTTACCGCTAGCATTAGGTATAGCTCTAGCTTCTGGTGTTCCTCCCATGGCGGGAATAATAGCAGTGGTAGTTGGTGGAATAGTTACTACATTTTTTAGAGGTAGTCACCTAGCCATAAACGGTCCAGCTGCTGGATTAATAGCTATAATTGTTAGTTCATTAGCTGCCTGGGGTGACGATCCTCAAAGGTTAAACTACGTTTTGGCAGCTATTGTGATCTCTGGTCTAATTCAGGTAGTACTTGGATTCTTGAAACTTGGAAAACTAGCTGAATTCATTCATTCTTCTGTGATTAACGGGATAATGACTGCCATAGGAATAATAATTTTTGCGCAGCAAATTCATGTGGCTTTTATTGGAAAAAAATCCAGCGTTAGTCAGCCAATTGCACAAATAGGTGACTTTTTAGCCAATTTAACCAACATTAATCCATGGGTGGCCATTATCTCTATAGCAGGCCTTTTATTATTAATATTTCAATCGCGGATTGGATATAATCTCTTCAAGTTCGTGCCAGCTCCTATGTGGGTTTTATTGATTTCTGTTCCGTTTGCCATAGCGTTTGGATTCGCTAATGAAGATTCTGCTATTATGAATCTTTTCGGAAAATTCGCAGGAGAAAATCTACTTGTGAAAATCCCAACCAAGATTGAAGACATTCTTATTTTTCCAGACTTTTCTATGATAGGAACTGGCAAGTTCTGGACTTCAGTAACAGGAATTACCTTAATAGCTTCTATACAATCATTAGCCATGGGGAAAGCTGTAGATAAAATTGATCCCTATAGAAGGAAAACCAATTTTGATAGAGATCTTGTTGGAGTTGGGCTTAGCTCTGCTGTTTCTGGAATGTTAGGGGGCTTACCTGTCATTACAGTAATTGTAAGAAGTACAGTAAACGTGCAGAACAACGCTAAGACTAAATGGTCCAACTTATATCATGGTATATTTATGACCATATTAGTATTGGCTATCATTCTCCCTCCTGCCCCTTATAAACTTCCTATTCCCTACGCTGCACTGGCTGTAATTTTAGTGTATACGGGTTATAAATTGGCTTCTCCTAAAGTATTTAAGCAAGTTCTGGATCAGGGAATAGAACAGTTCATTTTCTTCGCTGGAACTCTTTTTATTACACTATACAATGGATTATTAGCAGGGATTTTTGGAGGGTTGTTAATCGTGGCTATTACTCATTTACTTCTAGCTAGAGTACCTACACAACGGTTTATTCAAATGGTATTCAACTCGGGTTCTCTTTTAGTTCCTAAAGAAGGTGGTGGATACGATCTTAAAATTAAAGGAATTGCCAATTTTCTTGGTGCTATTAAGATGAATAATCTGTTAGGCGAGATCCCAAAGTCTGCCAAAGTGAATATCGATTTTTCAGAAGCTCGGCTAGTTGACTTTTCGACCTTAGAAAAAGTCTATGAATTTCAAAAACTGCATGTAGAAAATGGAGGGATAGTTAATATTAAAGGACTAGATAATCATATATCTTCTACTAATCATAAAATGGGTCTGAAGTTACTTACCACTTCTACTCACAGAATGACCAAAAGGGAAAAGAGCATTAAGGAAATAGCAGAACAGCTAAATTGGAATTACGAAACAGAACCTATTGGCCAAACCGAAGATTACCTTCCTTTCTACTTTTTTAAATCAAGAGCCATAGAGTTCAAGCGTAACTGCCTATGGAATGATCAAGGAGAAATTTCTTTGGAGATTACCGACCTCACATTCGAAGAAGGAGCATATATGGCTTACAGAGAATATATTTCTACTTTAGGTCTTATAAAACTGCCTTACAAAATTCCAAAATTCACAATCGAAAGAAAAGAATTTTTAGATAAATACTTGGATTTTGCAGCTCACAAAGACATTGATTATATTTCATATTCAGGGTTTTCAGAAGCATTTACCGTGAGAGTTGAAGATGCAAAAGCAGCAGATGAATTCTTTACTACAGAGTTTATTGAATTCCTGCACAAGAGTGACATAACACACATCGAATCTAGTGGAGAAGCAGTTTTGATTTTCCCTACCAACTTTAGACCAGCTCACATTCATGAGTATGCTAACATCATACACTTAATGAAAGAGATGGAGGCTATAATCAAGAAATCAAGCTGAATTCTAGGAAAGATTTATTACTGATTTGTGTTATAAAAAATTAACCTCAAAGTCAGGCATTGCAACGCCAATCTCATAACTTAGCCGCACAATAAAAATTAAGCATATAACATGGGTTTATTAGACGGTAAAGTAGCCATCATAACTGGAGCTTCCAGAGGAATAGGAAAAGGAATAGCTGAACATTTCATAGCTCAGGGAGCTAAAGTAGCGTTCACTTATATGTCATCTGATGACAGAGCCAAAGCTTTAGAAGAAGAATTAGCAGCCAAAGGTGGTGAAGCTAAAGGGTTTAAATCAGATGCTTCTAAATTCGACTCTGCGCAAAAATTAGCCGAAGATGTTATGGCTCATTTTGGTAAAATAGACGTACTGGTTAATAATGCTGGAATCACTAGAGATAACCTACTTATGAGAATGAGTGAGGAACATTGGGATGAAATCATGGAAGTAAACTTAAAATCATGCTTTAACTTAACTAAAGCTGTGATGCGTCCTATGTTGAAAGCTAGAGCTGGTTCTATTATTAATATGAGTTCTGTAGTAGGAGTAAAAGGAAATGCAGGTCAAGCGAATTACTCCGCTTCTAAAGCAGGAATATTAGGGTTTACTAAATCTGTAGCGCTAGAGTTAGGGTCTAGAAATATTCGTTCAAACGCCATCGCTCCAGGTTTCATAGAAACTGAAATGACAGGAGCTTTAGATGAAAAAACTGTACAAGAATGGAGAGACGCTATTCCTCTTAAAAGAGGTGGAACTCCTGAAGATGTAGCTAATCTAGTAGTGTTCTTAGCTTCTGATATGAGTGCTTATATTACAGGTCAAGTAATTAACGTAGATGGTGGAATGCTTACTTAATACGTTTAGCGTAGCAATAGTTTAATCCTTTGGAAATACTTACTCAATATCCTAATTGGTACATCATATTCAGCATTTTAGCTGGACTGATATTCGCTAGTGCGCTTTACTTTAAAGACAGACTCACTAGTGATATTCATCCAATAGTAAAACTATTAATAGCTTTATTCAGGTGTATATCGGTAAGTGTTTTGGCATTTTTCTTATTAGAACCATTGGTTAAAAATGCGTTTATAGAAACAGAAAAACCTATTGTAGTTATTGCTCAAGATAATTCTGAGTCTATTAAAATTAAAGGAGATAGTACTTTTTACAATCAAACTCTTCCATCTGAACTAGAAAACCTAACAGAGTCGTTAAACGAGAAATTTGAAGTAGCTACTTTCACTTTCGGTTCTGAAATAAATGATGGACTTAAACTTGATTTCTCCGAAAAACAAACAGACTATTCAGAGCTATTAGATGAAATATATGCGCGCTATTCTAACAGAAATTTAGGTGCTGTAATTATTGGGTCAGATGGTATTTATACAAAAGGTAAAAATCCTTTGTACTCAAACGTAAAGCTCAAAACACCTATCTATACTATAGCTTTAGGTGACACTACGAAGTTTAAGGATCTTTTTATTCAAGAAGTAGCACATAACCGACTAGCATATCTAGGAAATAAGTTTCCTTTAGAGATTTCCGTGGCCGCTAACTCCCTCAGTGGAGAAAGAACTAGGTTATCTGTTTCTAAAAACGGTTCTACTTTATTTACTCAAGATATCAACTTAACGAGCGAAGATTTTCTAGAGACTATCCCTGTAATTTTAGAGGCTAAATCTCCAGGAATTCAAAAATACATAGTTTCATTAACCACTGTCAATGGTGAAGTCACGACATCTAACAATGCTAAAGATATTTATGTTGATGTCCTAGACAGTCGACAGAAAGTCGCTATTATAGCAGCTACTCCACATCCAGATATTAAAGCATTAAAAGAGACTATTTCTTCCAATGAAAATTATGAAGTTGAGGTTTTTCAGGAAGGTCAATTCGATAAAAACATAGCAGATTATAATCTAGCTATTTTTCATCAGATGCCATCATTGAATGGAAATACCCAACTAATTAATAGTGCCTTAGAAAAAGAGATTCCATCGCTATTCATTTGGGGAACTCAAACCAACTTTAACGCTTTTAAAGACCTTAATCTAGGTGTAAGCTTATCAAGTACTAATGGAAATACAAATGCCGTAAATGGGTCGTTTAATTCTGGATTTAAATCATTCTTAGTAGATGATGAGTTAAATTCTAAGATTAAAAAATGGCCCCCGATTAATGTGCCTTTTGGAAAAACAGAGGCTTCTCCCGGTATTAACACTCTCCTTTTTCAACAGATTGGACCAATTACTACTCAAGACCCTCTTTTTTCATTGAACGAAAAAAACGATGTGAAAATCGGAGTGTTCTGTGGTGAAGGGCTTTGGAGATGGAGACTATTTAATCATTTAGATAAAGGAAACCACGTTCTTTTTGATAAGTGGTTTTTAAAAACCGTACAATTTTTAGCTAGTAAAGAAGACAAGAGTTTATTTAGAATAAGCACAAAAAGTAGATTTGATGAAACTCAAAGAATCGTGTTTAATGCTGAGGTATATAATGAAAGCTTCGAGCCTTTGCTAGATCAAGAAATTTCTGTAATTCTAGAAAATGAAACTGGAGACGACTTCCCTTTTGTTTTCAGTCAAAATGGAAATTCATATAGATTAGATGCAGGAATTTTGCCTGCAGGAAATTACACTTATAAATCATCAGTAACTGCTGCTGGAAAAAAACTTCAGAAATCAGGTCAATTTAGTGTTTCTCCTGTAGTAGTTGAACAACTAAGAACTCAAGCCGATCATAACCTGTTATTTAATTTAGCGGAGAGAAACGGAGGAAAGATGGTCACTTCAGATCAAATCAACACATTGTCAAGCTTGATAATGAACAACTCTCAAATAGTGTCAGTGAGCTACGAGAAAAAATCATTATCTGATCTAATAAATTACAAATGGCTGCTATTTTTAATTTTAGGATTACTCCTGTCTCTTATACACATCTGACGCTGCCGACGAATAGAGAGG
>CAJXOV010000216.1 GCA_913057815.1 uncultured Flavobacteriales bacterium | reverse complement strand
CTTTTGAATCAAGATACCATTTTCTAAACTGGTTTCCCATGGCAGGAACACACTCCCAGTTCTCTTCTATTAAGGGAATTCCTTCTGATTTCCGTTCTTCATTTCTCTCCTTTCCAAAATTAGAATTCCATGGAAAAACCATTTTTGAAATATACTCTCCCGTATAAGAGGAAAAAACCATTGACAGCACAATGATTAGTAATGCTAGCAACCATCCAAGATCAGATTTCAACAATTTCATTAACCTACTGGATTTGAAAACTAGCCACCAAATCATAGAAAACATCAGAAACATACAAATTAGTTTCACCAGAAGTTCCATTCCAATATTTTCTAACATTAGCTCAGGTTTTGGTTTCCATCATATCTGGAACAAACACGTTAAAACACCACAGCATCTATCTTATGCCTCACCCTGTGGTCCGCTAAAATTCATAGGCATGGTTTGTTCCATTCCTTTGATTTCCTTTATCGGTCCGTTTTGTGCTTCGAATTTTCTAACGTTTTCATTTAATGCTCCCATTAAACGTTTAGCATGTTGAGGAGTCAAAATAATTCTAGACTTCACTTTAGCCTTAGGAACTCCAGGCATTACTCGAATAAAATCAAGAACAAACTCTGAATTAGAGTGAGTAATAACTGCTAGATTAGAATAAATTCCTTCAGACATTTCTTCTGAAAGTTCAATATTAATTTTTCCTTTTTGAGGTTTCTGCTCTTCTGCCATTTTCTTGATTTTTAATGCTAAACAAAGATAGACTTTAGAAAGAATTCATTAACCTAAAAACTTCACAGATGTCTTAAATCTTCTTAAGATTCAATTAAACTCTATCATGCACAATTAAAATTTAAAGAATCTCCTTTATCTGCATTAATTGTTCAATAGCATAAGATCCCTTAGTCTCAGTAGATCCATCGGGTAAAAAATGAATAGAATCCATACCTACATTAACAGCACCTTGAATATCACTAGATGCCGAATCTCCTATCATTATACAGTTTTCAACTTTTGTATTTAAAGCATTTAACACTGCATGATAAGCCTTTGGATCTGGTTTTTTAGCTTTTAAGTTTTCAGAAATAAACACATGATTAAAATATGGATTTAATCCTGAAACATGCATTTTAACGTGCTGAGCTTCTATGAAGCCATTGGTCATAATGCACATCTTATAGTTTTTCTCTTTGAGGTAATCAAGAATTTCTAACGTACCATCAATGAGTGCACTTTTCTTTGGACACCTTACCACATAGTCTTCACAAAATCTATCTGAGAGCTCTCTACTAGACTCTGTAGGCACACCATGTAATTCAAAAGCCTGCTGAAACCGGGTGTACCGCAGTGTGGCTTTATCCATCTCTCCTACTTGGTATAAATCCCAGCAGTGTCTGTTTATTTTAATATAATCCTCTAAGAACTTTAGTTCATCCTGGATAGGATCTCCGATGAGCTTAAACTCATGGAGCAACTCTAGGATAGTTTCTTTAGAATTGGTATCAAAATCCCATAAAGTATGGTCTAAATCCCAGATTATATGTTCGTACTTAAGGCTCATTCGTTTCAGGAAAAATAGTTTCAAATAAATCCGGGAAAAAACTGGCTAATCCACCAACTACAAAGGCCCAGAAAACTACCGCCAAAAGTAAGGCAGGATACGCCCCCTTTTTATGTGTGAAGAATTTAGCTGTGATTATCGAACCTACAGGAATGGAAATAAACATGGGAGTTAGAATGGCTATGCCAAATAGACCTAAGCTTCTTTTTCCTCTAACTAAAAACTTATTTAACCAAGTAAATATTTTATTTGGTTTAGCTGTTCCATTTTTCAATCTTCGAACTCTCTTTTTATGAGCTCGCTCCATGAAGTAATCACTGAGAAAGTAGAAGAAAGAAACTCCCGTGAATCCTGCACTTACATTCATAAAGAAACCTGTCCAGAAACTAAACTTTAACGCTACCACCGGTGAGAACATCATGAACTTTAATCCAGTCCAGATGAATAATCCAATATTCGATATAATTTCTAACCAATCCAATTTTTTAAGACTTAGCCAAAGACACAACTTCTCCGAAGACATGTTTCCACCCTTTCCATTCACGAAGTTCGCTTAAAGTTTCGTTGTGCCAGATGGTAACCAACTCTCCATTCACCGCTTTAACCTCTTTTATGACTTCCGCTACACTTTCAACAGCTTCTTCAGGAGTTAATTTTAAATATCTATTTAGAGTGGCATCCATAACAGCTGAAGAGTGAAAAACAAGCTCAGTTATTTCATTCTTTTCTAAATCAAAGAATCGAAAAGGTGTACAAGTTCCAGCTCTAAATCCTATTTGCTCAGCATAACCTAACGTGTAATCTTCTTTTATTCCAGCTCTGAGCAAATTTCGAGGAGTTTCAGGAAAACTAAATTTCAAAAAATGCTGTCTACTTTGGGTCACGGACTCTTCCGTAATGTGCTCTAGTCTTAACTTTTCTTCAAGCATAGTTTCAGCACTTTTATAACTGAGGTAACCAGGGTGAATTGCTATGGTATTTTGGCGTTGCAACGCTGAGACCAAAGCTCTTAAATGTTTATTCGTAAAAGGCAAATTCTTATCCCATTCGTTTCTATCAGAAAGCAGGAAGAAAAATGTGCATTCTACTTGATTTTCGGAATGAACTGAATTAATAAAGTCATATGTGTCGTAAGGGTCAGACTGTTGTCTAAAATAACAACCTAACCTAGTTTTTAGGTCATTTTTATTCCAAGACAAAACCGATTTAAATGTTGATCCAAATTTGACAAGTAATGATTTGAAATTATAAGCGTATGCGTTATCCACATCTATAGTAGATATGTATTTATATGTTCTAGAAAGCTCAGATTTTCCGGTTAAAACTTCTTGAAACTTAACACACCAATTGTCTATGATGGGTTTATCCAAGCATTTTAAATTAGTAAGAATACTCCCTTCACATTCAAATCTATCATGCTTATCTCTAGTTGAAGGCAAGTATTCTTCATATCTGCTAATCAGATAAAACGTGGCTGAAAATATATCGAAAGGAATTTTCTCTGAAGAGTAAGAAAATAAGGTAGGGAGATCACCCCAAGTTCCAGAATTCAATACTTGCTGTCTAATCCCTGTATCCTCCAGAAGACCACTAGGAAATATCTGAATTCCTTCTAAAGACTCAGCAGAATAATTCAGCTTCACACCATCTTTATCATCAAATTCATCGGTCTCATAAACTAATGCATAATTCTCTTGAAGAATACTCCTGAAAATAAAATCACATACATATGAAAGTCGCTCTGATTTTATACTTGAGTAAATCCAAATCATGGCTACAAATGTTTTACTAACTGATCACAAATAAAATGTGCAGCCTTTCCGTTTCCGAAAATAGATGGAAACTTTAAATCAGAATTATTCTTAAAATACTCATATCCCTCTTTGATCTTCATAGGATCAGAATCCACCAATCTAGCACAACCAGATTGAACGATTTCTACCCATTCTGTTTGAGGTCTGAATACTAGGCATGGCTTGCTAAAGAAGTAAGCCTCTTTTTGGATTCCGCCAGAATCAGTCATTACCATGCTGCAGTTTTTCTCTAACGCTATGATATCTAAAAAGCCACAAGGTGGAATAAATTTAAAATATTCGCTTTTTTCCAGCTTAGTCAACAGTGATCCTTCCGAGAAGAATTGTTCTAATTTAGACTTAGTTCTAGGATGGAGTGGCAGAATAACAGGAATCTTACTTTCTTCAGAAATTTCAAGAAGTGTTTCCATTAGCCTTTCTAAACGCTCTTTGCTATCAGTATTTGAAGGCCTATGAATAGTAGATAAGATGAAATTTTGTCCTCTTAACTCTAAATCATCTAAGATGGTAGAATTAGTTTCAGAGATTTTAGAAAAGTAAAGACTATTATCAAACATAACATCTCCGCTATGATACACCGCAGGCGAATCTATGGAGAATGGCGGAACTGAGTCTAAATTAAAGTTTTCGTTAGCCAAATTAGCTATACCAGCAGCGGTAGGGCTAAACAACATAGTACTTACATGATCACATCCTATTCTGTTTATTTCCTCAGGCATGCGTTTATTAAAAGACCTCAAACCTGCTTCCACGTGAATAACAGGAATGTGCATTTTAGAGGCTGCTAAAGCTGCTGCAAGTGTACTATTCGTATCACCGTATACTAGAATTCCATCTGGCTTAAGCGTATCTATTTGTTCTTCTATTTTTTCCAGCATAAAAGCAGTTTGCTTTCCATGAGACCCACTACCTGCATTCAAGTTAATATCAGGATCTGGAATTCCCATCTGATCTATGAAAATTTGACTCATAGAAGAGTCATAATGCTGACCAGTATGAACTAAAACCTCTTTTAACTCTCCCTTAAAATCTTCTCTTATAGCCCGGCTAACAGCTGCTGCTTTAATTATCTGAGGTCTAGCCCCTATTACTGTGAGAATAGTTTTCATAAAATTCCTTCGTCTGCAAAGCTGTAAAATCCAGTTTCTGCTATTATTATATGATCAAGTATAGGCAAATCTAAGACTTGTCCTGCAGATTTCAACTTAGCTGTGATAGCTATATCCTGTTTAGAGGGCTTTAAATTTCCACTTGGATGATTATGTATTAATATTAATGCAGAAGCTTTAGCGTTCAATGCTGCTTCGAAAATCAACTTGGGGTCGGCAATAGAACTGCTTATTCCTCCTTTAGAAATCAGCTGTTTCTTCAATATTTTATTGGCTTGATTGAGCAGTAGCACATGAAATTCCTCGTACTGTAATGCTGACAATTCTTCTTGAAAAAGTTCATTCACATCTGAACTAGAGGTGATTCTCTTTCTATTTTCTGCTTCAGAAGTTCTTTTTCTAGCTCCTAATTCTAGCGCTGCTTGAATAGAGATGGCTTTGGCTTCTCCTATTCCTTTGAATTTCTGTAAATCAGACAAAGATAACCTAGCCAAATTATGAAGGTTATCTCCTACTTCTGAAAGGATCCTTTTGGAGAGATCCACAGCAGTTTCGTTTCTGTTTCCTGAACCAATAAGAATAGCTATCAATTCAGAATTCGACAAAGCTGCTTTTCCTTTTAACAAGAGCTTCTCTCTAGGCCTGTCTTCCTCAGCCCATTCAGTAATTAC
>CAJXOV010000215.1 GCA_913057815.1 uncultured Flavobacteriales bacterium | reverse complement strand
AGATGTAGAGAGGTCTCGTGGGCTCGGAGATGTGTATAAGAGACAGCAACTAAACTCTAAATTTAGGTGTTTTTATGTGTAGCTAGTACACGGTATTGGCTATCAATGGCTAAAAATGATGTGTAAACATTTGTTTTTCATTTTTGATAGTTTATTATTGAATTATGAAGAGGACTAAGATCATAGGAACGGGTAGCTATATACCAAAAATTAAGCAGAAAAATTCAGATTTCCACACACATAAATTTTACACTTCTGATCAAGAAATGATCGAAGGTGACTCTAGTGTGATTACAGATAAGTTTGAGCAAATCACAGGGATTAGCGAAAGAAGATATATTTCTGAAGATCAAAGTTCATCTTCTATTGCCACCATAGCTGCAGAAAGAGCTATTAAAGATTCAGGAATAGACCCAGAGACTATTGATCAAATAATTTTCGCTCAAAACTTCGGTGATGTGGTAAAGCACACTATTCAAACTGATGCAATTCCTGCGTTAGCCTCAAGAGTGAAGCATAATTTGAAAATTTATAACCCGAGATGTGTAGCTTATGATATTCTTTTTGGATGTCCTGGTTGGGTCCAAGGAATGATTCAAGCTGATGCTTTTGGAAAAGCAGGTTTGGCTAAAACATCTTTAGTAATAGGTGGTGAAACTCTTTCCCGAGTTTTGGATATGCACGATAGAGACAGTATGATTTTTGCCGATGGAGCCGGAGCTACTTTAGTGCGTTATGAAGAAGATGAAAATGACGGTGGAATTCTAGCTGCTGCAAGTTTATCACACACATTAGATGAAGCTTTTTACATCTACTTAGGTAAGTCTAATTTCCCTGAATCTGACCCTAGAATCAGATACATCAAGATGCATGGAAGGAAAGTTTATGAATATGCTTTAACTCATGTTCCTGCAGCTATGAAAGAATGCTTGGATGACGCTGGAATAGAAATTTCAGAATTAAAGAAAATATTTATTCATCAGGCCAATGAAAAGCTGGATATGGCAGTTGTAAAAAGGTTCTATAGACTATATGGAATTAAAAACGTACCTGAAAACATCATGCCTATGAGTGTTCATGAATTAGGAAACAGTTCAGTTGCTACAGTACCAACACTTTATGACCAAGTGTTAAACGGAGATTTCCCAGAGCATGAAGTAAGTAAAGGAGATGTCATTATGTTCGCATCAGTAGGAGCAGGAATGAATATTAATGCTATCACTTATAGAGTGTAACAATGAAAACTCACTTATTCAAGTTGTTCTTCATATTCATACTCCCCATTAACATTCTGTCTGCCCATAAGTTAGATGATATAAAGGTATCATCTCCTTCTGAAACCAGACCTAACATCTATGGAGGATTTATTTACACTCGTGTTGAGATAATGCCAGTCTATCCGGGCTGTGAATCTATTTCCTCTATGGCAGATCGGGATAGATGCACAGAACAATCAATTCTAAATTTAATTCAAAATAATTTAATTCATCCGTCTATTCCTAAGGACCAATTAAAATCTAAAGCTTTTGGCACAAAAGTATTTTTAACCTTTGTCATCACTAAAACAGGTGAAGTAGGTGCTGTAGAGGTCATAAAAGGAGGATATCCTGAACTTGATAAAGCTGCACTAGCTGCGGTAAAGCAGTTACCTAAAATGATTCCCGGTAAGCAGAGAGGAATCCCCGTAAATATAAAATACACAGTTCCTATCCAAGTTGAGCTTAAGTAACATTTTTTACTTTTTTCAAAAATTTATATCTTTAACATCGAACCTTTTTCATCAAGAAATAACACTCGATAACTTAAAGCATATCCCTAAACTATAGCTCTCTAAATCCTGTTCTTTGTTTTACACTAACAAAGGTGAAAATGGGAATGTTTAAAGAATTTAAAGAGTTTGCTGTAAAAGGAAATATGATTGACATAGCTATTGGGGTCATCATAGGAAGCGCATTTAACAAGGTTATAGATGTTATCGTAAAAGACATAGTCATGCCTCCATTGAGCATATTAACTGGATTAGTTGATTTCACTAGCGCTAAACTCATTCTAAGACCGGAACTCATGAATGGCAGTACTCTTATATCAGCTGAAGTAGCGCTTTCTTATGGGAAATTATTCAACGTGTTGATTGATTTTTTAATCATTACGCTTACAGTTTTTATAGTAGTTAAGTTTATGAATCGTCTTAAAAATAAGGCTCAGGATTCTGAAGATAAAACGGTAAGCACACCTAAAGACATAGAGTTACTAAGTGATTTAAAAGTATTAATGGAAACACAGAATGAGATACTAAAAAAGTCAGCTAACTAAGTTTACTTTTCTCCAAGTTATCCATTACGTTTGCGTTGCAATGAAAAAACTATTTACCCTAAAGTTCGGCAAAAGTGTCTTCAAGTTCGGCTTGGGCTCAGTAGTAGCTACTTTGGTGGATTTGGTTCTGTTTGTTTATGTCTTCAGTCCGATTTTGAGTCCATTTTATGCATATTTAGCAGCGGCAGCCATTGGCATTAGTGTGAACTTCCTAATACAGAAAATATTTGTTTTTGAGATGAAAAAATCTCTTCATTCAACATTTTTACTCTCTATCACAGCATCTATAATAACTACTTTCATAGGAGCTATTCTTATTGAACAGTTTGTGAAATCATCAATGTTAACCGATAACTTAGAAGAAACTCAGGTAAAGACTGTAGCGTACATTCTGGTTACAGGTATTCGATTTTTTCTGAATTTTTTCAGTAAAAAATACATTTTCGAAAGGAAATTAATTGATTAGTCGACCTTAACTAACCATAACTCAGAATTATCGAAAACACTTAATTTAAGAATAGTCTCACCTTTTATGAGCTTCTTTAAATGAGAGGGGTAACCTAAATAATACCCTTGGCCGTGAGATTCAGTGTTAAATTCTAAAATATCACCAGTTTTTAAGAAATAGTAATAGGGAATTTGGAAGGGAATTTCAGGTGGGAAATCAATAGTGATTTTTTCTTTTACTCCGAACACCTCTACATTTGGATACATCTTGTTGTTAAATCCTAGAAAAGTAATGTCCTCACCATTAGTCAGCTCTATTAACTGGTCAGCTACGTTTCTATATGGAAATCCCTTGTTTATCTTCTCCTGAGTGATTGGCAGAACTATTAAGTTAAAGCTCAATCTCAAAAGAAACAATCCTAAAATGAAGTACCACACAAAATTTATTGATTTAGCCTTATTAAGTGTGACATAAGCCAGTACGATAATCAAAACACCTATTAAAATGATAGCTACCAAGTTTAAAGATGCTTCAATTGGAATAAATGGGACAACAAAGTGTCCTAATCCAGTTAACAGTAATAATACACTGCATATAACTCCAGCTATTTTAAGACCACGAGCAGACAAGGTAAGTCCCTCAGAAAGACAGAACATGGATAAAGTAGCACCGAAAGGAACAAACATATATAAGTACCTTTCTTTGACATCAGATGAAATCCAATAAAGAATAAAATTAGCTCCTATAAACAGTATGCAAAACCTTAGAAAAGGGTACGTCCATATTTTTTTCCTGATCTCTTTCTTAACAAGGAAAATCAAACCTAAACACCAAGGCAAAATTATATGTAGGAGTTTTATCGGATTTTCAAAAAGCGCCTTGATTGTTCCACCCAATCCTTCGTCAGTTACGCTTTTTTGGGATGCCTGATCAAAAAGATTGGCCAAGTATGCTCCAACATTGTTAGACGCACTGTAAGCATAGAAGTAAATACTTAGAATGCTGAAAAGAATACCTATTCCCAAAAAGTGTCTCCAATTAAATAATAATTTAAACTTCTTAGTAGCTATCAACCAGGTCAATAATGTAATGGCCTGAAAAGCGAAAGATGGCATTCCTTTAGTCATGACACCTACAGCACAAAGAGCGTAGGAGAGTATGAACATGGTTGTATGCTTTTCTTTAGATGAAAAGTGAAAAATCACCAACCCTTGAACACAAACAATTAGCGCATAAAGCAGATCAATCTCAGCTGTATTAACAGCACCATAAAACAGGAGGTTAAATGTGCTCATAAAACCAAAAGTTGAAAGGAGGGCCAGCTCTCTAGAAAGATAATTCTTTGTAATCCTGAACCAAAAGAAGCCTAAGAGTAAAAAAGAAAGAGCACCAGGTAAACGAGCAATATTCTCCCCATAATAACCAGTTAGGCTCATTAAACTTGCAGTTATCCAAGTGGAAAGTGGAGGTTTATTATAATAAGTTTGTCCGTGAAGTTTTAGAGCTATTACATCTTCTAACTGTACCATTTCTAACGCTACTTCTGCTCGTCTAGGCTCCTCAGCCCTTAGCTCCACAACATCTAAAAAACCTAACATAGATATAGATACAACAGCTGTAAGAGCCACTATAACCCAAATACTAGGCATAGATAATTTTGAAATAGACATGCTACGAAATTAAGGATAAGCAGTTAACTACTATGTTTTATGTAACATTAGTAATTGTGCGTTGCAACGCCTAAAATTCTATCTTAAATTGCTCAAAAATTCAATAATGGGAATATCAGAAGAAACGTTTATATTTTTAAAAAACATAGCCAAGAATAATAACAAAGATTGGTTCTTAGAGAACAAAAAGGTCTTTGACCAAAGGCATACTAAATTCAAAGATTTCCTATCGACAATAAACTCAGAACTGGATAAGACTGATGAAATAGAAAAACACAATGCCTATAGAATATACAGGGATGTAAGATTTTCAAAAGACAAGACACCTTATAAAAGTCACTTCAGTGGATTTTATAAAAGAGCCACTGCAGAAAGGAGGGGAGGCTATTTCATACATATCAAACCAGGTAATTCTTTTGTAGGTGGTGGGTTTTACGGGCCTAATAAAGAAGACCTGCTCAGAATCAGGCAGGAATTCTCTCAAGACGATTCTGAGATTAGAGAAATAATAGAGAATAAGGAGTTTAAAAAAACTTTTGGAGAACTAAGAGGAGATGGAGTAAAAACAGCCCCTAGAGGTTTTGAAGTAACTGATCCAGCTATAGATTTGATTCGAAAAAAGCAGTTCTATGTTTTTAAAGGTTTTACTGATAAAGAAGTTTTATCTGAAAACTTCAGTCAAGAAGTAATGCCTGTCTCTTATACACATCTGACGCTGCCGACGAATAG
>CAJXOV010000214.1 GCA_913057815.1 uncultured Flavobacteriales bacterium | reverse complement strand
CCTCTCTATTCGTCGGCAGCGTCAGATGTGTATAAGAGACAGTGTTAGACTAACCATGCAATCATAACCTTCTAGCTGTGCCCCTACCATATAATCATGCTCAACATTCAGTGCATTAAGAACATGAAGAATCATACTAGTTACTGAGGTCTTCCCATGGCTGCCACCTATAACTACTCTTTTTTTGTTTTTAGTTTGTTCAAATATGTACTCAGGATATGAATAAATTCTAATTCCTAATTCTTTGGCCTTAGCTAATTCAGGATTGTTTTCTCTAGCATGCATCCCTAAAATAACAGCATCTATGTTTTTATTGATGTTGTTTTCATTCCACCCTATGTTAGTTGGCAGAATGCCTTCTTTTTTTAACCTTGAATTGGATGGTTCGAAGATTTCATCATCACTTCCAGTAACGTCAAGTCCTTTTCTTTTAAGTGCTATTGCTAAATTGTGCATTGCACTTCCTCCTATGGCTATAAAATGTACCCTCATATACCAAAGCTCACTTTTTTATGCGTTGTGTAGCCCCGCATCTTAGGGATTTATTAAAAATTTTATGTGAAAGTAATTTTCTTTTTAGAAAAGAGGCAACCCCCCGAAAACAATCTCGTCTTTATAACAGCAGCCAACTACTGCTAACTATATTATTTTTCGGTGATTTTAAGTGTCTTCCCCTGTTAAGCTAGCTTAACAGGGGTTTTTTTGTTCGTATTTTTTGTGATATGATCAGGCAGATTACTATCATAGATGGTTAATTTCAGCCCATGAATAAAATTTTCATTGGTTTAAGGCATTGTTTACAAGCACACAGAGTAGTAGTTAAAAGCGGAATAGCTTGGGTTTATTTAGTGCCTTTCCTGTTTTCGATACTAATAGTAGGTTCAATATTTTCATTTACTGGTGATTTAGTTAGATCAATAGCAGATCCACTAGTAGAGATGTTTAGCTTAACCACTCCCGAAAGTACTCCAGATGCTGTTCTCGAAAAAATGCTTTATTTCTTAAAAATAGCTGGAGAATACGCTCTTTATGGAATTTTATACCTCTTCAGTTATTACCTTTTCTTTAAACTACAAAAATATGTTGTGCTCATAGCTATGGCTCCATTAATGGCTTTTGTAAGCGAAAAAGCGGAAGAAAAATTGTTGGGTAATACTTATGAGTTTAAATGGGGAATCTTCCTTCTAGATATTTGGAGAGGAATTCGAATAGCTTTAAAAAACCTATTCTTAGAGTTGATACTTTTACTATTAGTGACTATGGTAATTTCAGGGTTGAGTGCTGTGTTTACTCCTTTAGCAGTGATAGCAGCTCCGCTCTCTGCTATCGTAATGTTTATAGTAAGTGCTTATTACTATGGGTACAGCTCATTCGATTATTTAAATGAAAGAAGACGTATATCTATTTCTGAAGGAAATAGGTTGATTTGGGCTAATAAATCTCTGGTTGTTGGAAATGGCGCATTCTTTTCTTTACTAATCCTAATTCCATTTTTAGGTATAATTCTGGCGCCTATCTTATGTCCAGTGGGAGCCGTGATCTCAGCCCAGAAAAACTATTATGAAAAAAAAGAGACCGAATGATAAAATCATTGGTCTCTTTTCAATTGAATATTGTTGTTTGCGCTCTATCTGATAATAACAGATTCAGTAATAACTGAATTCACTGATGTGAATTTTATTATATAACTACCAGAAGGTTGATCAGATAAATCAATGGTAAATGTTTCTTGTCTGTTTGAAGTTGAGAAGATCTCTTTTCCTGTTACATCTGTAACCTGAATAACTCCAGTTTCATTCTTTGGTACATTCACAGTAAATAAACCAGCAGAAGGGTTTGGATAAACCTTAATAGCAGACTCACTCTTTAAATTTTCTACAGAACTTGGATCAAAGTTTATATCATCAAATCCAGCTCCGTATAAGTAAATGTGTTGGCAAGCTGATAAATCATCAGATCCTGGTTCGATGAATACTATTGGTAATTCATATTGAAAGCAATCTCCTCCATCAATACAAACGGGAGACATAGTTTGATAAAAAGTAAATTCCTCGTAGTCTGTGTCTTCAGTGAGATTTTTTTCAGCCGCATAAATATCAGTGGCTATGTCATAACCTCTAGCGAATATATCTGCAGAAGTAAGAATTTCGTTCCCGAATGCTTTGTGATAGGAGAAAAATATTTTAGAACCATCTGGAGTCCTAGTAGCCTGAGGTTTAAATCTTAATGCTTGATCGCCTAAAACAAAATCATCAGCGGAATCAGAGTTAATCACATCAGTAATGATATCAGCATCCCAGTCAGTGTCTCCCATTGTTCTTACATGATAGAAAAACTGAGATTCTAAGCCAGTAGCTATAAATGCTAACGAGTCAGGATGATTGGTAAATCCACTTAAAACATGAGAGAAAAGGTGAAGTTCACCATCGCTATCGACTACACAATCAGTGTCAGTGAAAAATGGTCTTACAACTTCTCCACCTATAGCATCAGCTAAATTATCTTGCATAGAATCTAAGGTTTGAAAATCAAATTCAACTCTTTTTACCCAGGTCTCTCCACCATCTATTGTTTTCCAAACGATAGGCTTAGGAACTGAAGCATATTCTAACTCACTCACTTCTGAACCAATAACATAAACATATCCTGTCATTCCATCAGGAGCCCAAGTCATGCTGTAATTCTGCACGAAATTATCTTCTGTATCATCCGTCTCATCAAGTATCCTCACATAATCAGGAGTGAATGTCTCCATTACTTCATAATCGAAGGAATTAGTTACATCGTTAAATGTTCCTTTAGTCAAATAGAATATTTGATTGTTGATCGTGTCGTTAGCTACATCTTCAGTAGGATTTATTTGCGTTGATAGTGACCAAATTGCGCCATTTACGTTAGTTGTTCCATACGGATGAAAATCAACATTTGATTCCATGAATTGCTCCGCATAATTATTGTAGTTTTCAGAGACATTACTCCCATCTAGCTTTGAACTTACTTCGAAAATATTTCCCCATGTAGTAGTAGATACATCTAATGCAGGTCCATGACCAACAATATACGCATCATCGGCATCTGTGCTTCCCTCAGGAGTCCAAAGAACACCGTTTGGATACCTTAAGCCATTCCCGATGTCTGTAATAGAACCATCTTCGAATCCAGGAGAAAGTGGGCCTTGGTTTATTTCCCAATTGGCTCCTCCATCAGTAGAGTAGTCATATTGCATCACGCCATTTAATGGAGCCGCATCATCTTTTCTGTGAATAAATGAAACAGTATTAATATCAGGATTATAGTCTACTTGATTATTACCTTCTAAAAGGATAGTGTAAATATTCCCAGATGTTCCTATAAAGATTGTCTCAGCACCTCCATCTTTCTCAGAAGAATTAGTAGGAATTTTTCTTTTGATATAATCTTCATTATATGGTGCGTTGTCAATCACGCTCTCACTTTTCTTAAGTTCTCTATAATCAATTGAGTTTTGACTAAATGCAGCACTTGCGGCTGTCATCATAATCAATGTAAATAGTAAATTTCTATTCATGTGTTGGATAATAAGGTTAAAAGTTTAGTTATCTATAGCCTCGCAATTTAGTGATTCATTTTAAGAACCAAATACGCGTTGCAATATATCTGTTACACGCGCACTCGGGTTTTCCCTAATGCTTTTTTCTTCTTTAGCAATTTGCAGAAATAAACCGTCAAGTGCTTTTTCAGTTACATAAGCTTCTAAATCAGGGTTAATTGTTTCGCCACCGGTAAGAATGGTTAATAAATTATACTTGCTAATTAAAGGTTCCCACTGCTTGGTAAGCTCTACTTCTTCAATGGCTGAATTCACTACTGGGCTGAATTTAGCTCGTAGCTGCTCAGAAGTTTTTTCTTTAAGGAAATTTGTTGCTGCACTTTCATTTCCATTTAAAATAGAGAAGCCATCATCAATGCTCATAGAAGTGATAGCATTGACAAAAATTGGTGCAGCCAATTTTGAAGCTTCTTCCGCAGATCTGTTCAAAGTCATTTCAAAATTGTCTACTAAGTGACTAAATCCAGCATCGTTTAAAGTATTCTTTACACGGATAGCTTCAGGTGGAAATTCAATAAATAATGAAGGGTTCTTATAAAAACCGTTCATTTTTGAAGAAAGGCTTACTGCAGTATCAGTCCCTATTTTTAATGCCTCTTTTAATCCAGAAATAACTTCTGAATTAGTCAAACTGATTGATTCATTATCTCCTAAGACTTCTTGTGTTGTATTTAACACATCATTTAGAGTCTGCATGCCTTTTTCTGAGCAGTTAGACAAAAGAAGGATGACTATGAATAAAGGGATAATATTTTTCATCTTTTTGATTTTTTACTGCTTATAAAGCAAGTTCTTTGCCGTAAAAATATCAATCATTCCATATGAAAGCCGAGATAATTACAATTGGTGATGAAATACTTATAGGCCAGACTTTAGATTCTAACTCTGCTTGGTTAGGTGAAAACCTAGGTTTGATAGGAGTGAGGGTGAATAGAATAGTGACTATCTCTGACGAGGAAAGTGAAATTTTAAGTGCGTTAGAAGAGTCATTTAGTCGAGTAGATTTAGTCCTTATGACTGGAGGGTTAGGACCAACTCAAGATGATATTACCAAGAAAACCTTAGCTAAATATTTTAATTCTGATTTTTATTATAATAAGGAAGTAGCTGATGGGATTACTGAATTTTTTCACTCCATCGGAAGAGAGCCGTTAGAAGCTAATTTAAAGCAGGCTGAGTTACCTGAAAAATGTAAGGTTATCATAAACAGGAAAGGAACTGCTAGTGGAATGTGGTTTGAAAAAGATGGAAAAGTAGTAATGAGTATGCCTGGAGTCCCTTACGAAATGAAAGGGCTTATGGAGGACTCTGTTTTCGAAAAAATTAAAAACACATTTGAAACTCCTACAGTTTACAACAAAACCATACTTACTATCGGAGTAGGTGAGAGCACACTGGCAAGTCAGTTGGATAAGTGGGAGACGAAACTTAGAAATGAAGGAATGGGGCTCGCCTATTTGCCATCTGCTGGAATGGTAAGGCTAAGAGTTTCAATGATTGGTGAAGATTTTGAAAAGACAAAAAGACAAGTCGATCAAAAAGTTAATGAAGCTTTAGCCTGTCTCTTATACACATCTGACGCTGCCGACGAATAGAGA
>CAJXOV010000213.1 GCA_913057815.1 uncultured Flavobacteriales bacterium | reverse complement strand
TCCTAAAAAAGGGCTGCAAAAGTACTTGTTATTTTTCATATCAACAAACAATCAGATGTTGATTGTTAGTTTTTTTTAGAATAGAAGGCTAATTTAACTCGGAAAGAGGTTGAATTAACTTTGCGATAGCACATTCCATCTTCTTAGGACACTTCTTACAAGCCTTCGCTTTTTTATACTTTTTACAGCATTTTTTTTTCATCCATACAGTATCCTCTACAAATATCTTGGAAAGCTCTGATGTTGGTTGATGAGAAATTGTCATGGAACAAAGAAACGACTTGTTATCTCCTAAGTCAATCCCATGAATGTGGTATTTTGCAACGCATGAATTCACCAAAAGAAAAGAGAGAATTTCTTTCTGTGTTAACTCGATTAATGCAGGTAGATGGGAGCGAAGCTGAAGGAGAAAGACAAATGTTAGAGGCTACGCTGGACTATTTGAACATTTCTGACACGGAATACCAAACTCTTAAAAATCAACCAGAACAATACAATCCACCAAAGTCTGCTATGGACAGAATAGTGCATTTCTATCAAATGTCTGTTCTGGTGAAGTCTGATGGAGTTATAGCAAAAAAGGAGGTGGATTATCTAAACTGGTTGGCTTTGCGAATGGGATTGAGACAAGAAGCAGTCGAGGCAATTCTAGAGAGGTTACGGGCTAATCCTAATGAGGTTTTAGAGCCTCAATTTGTTATAGAAACATTTCAAGTATTTCATAATTAAGGAAAAGGCTGAGTGGACTCAACCCTTTCCTAGTTGATTTTATTATTTCTTAAATCGATAGACCAAACCTAGTGCTACCGAGTTAGAATTGAAACCGAAGCTATAACTATCGGACACGTCTCCGTCATTATCTATATTAAGCGAAGCTCTAATACTCGGAATGGCTTCCAGATTTATTCCAAAAGAATCTGAAATATTAAGATTAAACCCTAAAACATAGCCTAAAGAGGGATTGACAGAAAAATTGTTTTGGTCGTTAAAGTTACCGCTCACTTGTAAAGACGGTTCTAACCCGTGAATAAAACTGAGTTTGTCATCAATAGGTTTTCTCTTTTCTACTCCAATGGCTAAGGTTAATCCTACGTTTAGAGCTTCATTTTCTGAATTGAAACGGGCATTAAAAGCTCCGGCTCTAATTCTCAGGAATTTGTTTTCACCTTTGGACTTTTTATAGATAAAATTAAAATTGTCCAAGCCGCTCATTCGAAGTCCAAGTTCTCGGTCTACCTCTTGGGCTGAAGCATGGTTAGAATTAATAAATAATAGGGAAAGGGAGAGTACTAGAGTGAATAAAAGTTTATTTCTCATGTTTTTGTATAGTTTGTTTGACGCTCGTTGTCACAAGTCTTATGCCAAGGTTCTTAAAGATCAGCTGCACCTTCCGAAAAGCGAAGTTTACCTTGCAGATAAAGCTCGGATACACTCTTCTCGAATCCCCCACAGCTCAGTGGTTGAGAGTGACGTAGTGTTTGACCAACTTGAAATAAACTGTTTGTGATAAGACACTTTGTAGTCTCCAATTTGTTCAGGTTGGATTTCTTCTTTTTGAATTATGGCATTTTCAAATGAACTGGAACCGTTAGCCAATCCTGTAACATCTACAAGGTTTCCATCTATTTCTAGATAAGTATGTGCTTCGGGGATTTCTGCTAACTGGTGTTTACTGAGAGTTTGAGCTACACCTGGAGTGTTGTCTGCATTCATGAGGTAGATGCACAGGATTAATTTTACATTTTCCCAGCCATTCTGCGTTGCAATAGATTTTATATACGCATGTTTGGTACTGCAGCTTCCTTTTTTCTCAATGGGCACGAGTGTATAGTCTGACCTGTCTGAGTTTCTACCGTAGGGGAGAGATTTGATTTCTTCTAGCAATAAAGAAAGCTCGTTTTCCATTACTTAATAATCTTGTGCTTCTTTAAGATGATCGAGACATCTAGGACTATGAAAAACAGTAATATTCCGCATAGGTAATTGAATAAAAGCGTGTTTTCGAACCCTCCAAGTAAAGAAGTGGTTTCAGTTTCTATCACTGGAGACGGAACGTATATCCAGAAAACGGCACACGAAGCTAAAATCATAAATGAAACCACTGCGCGGCCAGTCGGCTTATTAGAAATAGATTTAATCCTAAACAGTTGAGCTATTAGAGGGATTAAAAACATACTGGAAATCTGTAATGGCTTACTACCTGCATTTAGAGACCAATCTTCATAAGCAAACAGAAAAATTCCTGCGCTGATGAGAAAAAATTGAATGGCTACAATCAGAGCGCCTAAGATGAGAACCGTGCGCACCGCAAAACTCGTCTGTGAAGAATACTTAGAAAGCACCTTCCAAGACAAAGGACCGTTCGGAATTAAGTCCAGAATCAAATAAACAGCTCCCCCTAAGATGAGCCAATTAGCTATATCAAAGAAAAAACTCAATCTACTTTTACTAAACCAGCCAACTCAGCAGCATCTTTCCTCATCTGCTCCATATCCGCATCTATTTCTCCATCTAGTAGTACTACACCCATCCTTCTGTAAGGCCTGGAAGTAGGTTTTCCGAAGAGACGGATGTCTGTGTTTTTGTTTTCTAGAACTTTTGCAACGCCTGAGAAAACAGGAGTATCTGAATTTTCTTTGGTGGCTAGAATTACGGCACTTACACCTGCTTTTTCTTGCGTTATTTCTGGAATAGAATATCCAAGTACTGTTCTGGCGTGAAGTTCAAATTCACTAAGGTTCTGTGAGCCTGCCAGCGTGCACATGCCAGTATCGTGAGGTCTAGGGCTTAGTTCTGAAAAGTAAACACCATCATGAGCTATAAAGAACTCTACACCCCATAATCCAGCACCCTCTAACTCTGCGGTTACTTTTTCTGCCATGTCTTCTGCTACCGCTAAGTCTTCTGCAGAAATAGGGCAGGGCTGCCAGCTTTCTTGGTAATCTCCACGTTCTTGTCTGTGCCCTATAGGTGGACAGAATAGGGTTTTCCCGTTTTGCTGAGTTACGGTTAACAGCGTAATTTCTGTATGAAAGTCTACAAAAGCCTCTATGATTACCTCTGCCAAGTCTCCTCTAGAGCCATCCATGGCATAATTCCAGCTATTTTCTATGTCTGATTCTTTCTTGATTACCGACTGGCCTTTCCCACTCGAGCTCATGAGTGGTTTTATCACACATGGCATTCCTACTCTGGCTACTGCAGCTTTGAATTGTTCCAGTTCTGTGGCATATTCATATTTGGCTGTTCTTAACCCTAAATCTTTAGCCGCTAAATCTCTTATGAGTTTTCTGTTCATGGTAAAATTAGCTGCCTTGGCAGAAGGAACCACGGTTATTCCTTGTTTTTCATATTCGTAAAATCGTTCTGTTCTAATAGATTCTACCTCAGGAATCACCAGTTTTGGCTGATGTTTGGCTATAACCGCATCTAGCTGGTCACCATCTAGCATGTTAATCACCTCAAATTCATCTGCTACTTGCATGGCTGGTGCTCCAGCATAACTATCGCACGCTACTACATGTTCACCTAAGCGTTGCAATGAAATAACTAACTCTTTACCAAGTTCTCCGCTTCCAAGAAGGACAATTTTATTTGACATAATCAATAGATTTATGGCGCGAAGTTAGAGTGAAATCCCAAACCTATCTCTTCCTGTTAATGGAAAGTTGATAAAGGTTGGGTTTAAAAAATGGTATTCAGAAAGTACAAATATTGAAACTTCTTATTCTACTATTAGCTGGATAGAGTGAGTTTTACCAGCCTGGCTTATTTGTAACATATAATTCCCATTGGAGAGCTCGTTTCTCAGAATCTCTACCTCTTGTTCTGTTATACTTTTCCACTCTTTAATAATTCTACCTTGTCCATCTATAAGGGCAATGTCTCGTTGGTGGGTGTTTGGGAACTCTAAATAAGCTCTATCCGTCATAGGGTTAGGATAAAGTAGAATAGTTTCAGACTCAAACTCTGAGATCCCTACTATCATTATTCCATCTGATGTAGCGGTGCAAATTTCTCCATTGGTTACTTCTACAGAGTAAGTACCATCTTCTGTTATTGAATAATCTTGAGCGGTAGCTCCATCTATTTCTTCTCCGTTTAGGAACCACTGGTAGGTGTCTCCTTCTGAGGCTGTGAGCAGGTCTCCGTTTTGGGTGAATATCACTGTTGGAGTTTCATAGACCGTTATGGTTTGGGTTATAGAATCTTGACAGCTTTCGTTAAGTGTGATTAAAGTTATGTCGAATTCTCCTGCTGTATCGAACAGTTGAGCAAGAGTTGAAGAATCTCCAACTAAAACATTGTCAATACTCCAGGCATAGTTTTGCGTATTTTCTCCTGTTCCTGTGAACTCTACAGATTCTCCTAAACAGCTTGCTATAGAGGAAATTGAAAACTGACTTTCTGGTGGTGTGAAATTGCACGAGTCATTTTCAATCCAAGCTTCAGAGTCAAAATTACAAGCCTCAACATCCATACACCCTTCTCCATTTAAGTTTTCATACCATGCTATTTTATCATCAACCTCAGAAGCTGAAAGTACATCCATATCTCCATCGCCATCTATATCTGCTGTGGTGACTGACCTTGCTCCATCGACCAGAGTAGAAATGATCTGTTGACTACCGAATGAGCCTATTCCATCATTTTCATACCATGCTATTTTGTCATCACCATAAGAAGCTGAAAGAACGTCCTTGTCTCCATCATTATCTAGGTCTGCTGTGGTGACTGATGATGCTCCATCAGCTTGGGTAGAAATTATAAGTTGATTCGAGAAATTACCTTCTCCATCATTTTGATACCAAGCTATTTTATTATCATAAGATGAAGCCGAAAGCACATCCAAATCACCATCACCATCGAAATCTGAAGTAAATACGAATATGGCTCCTTCTGCTAGATTAGAAATAATCTGTTGATTACCGAAAGCGCCTGTTCCATCATTTTGATACCATGCTATTTTATCATCAAAAGCAGAAGTCGAAAGTACGTCCAAATCTCCATCTCCATCTAAATCTGCTGTGGCTACTGAAGATGCTGCATTAGCCAATGTAGAAATCACCTGTTGACTACCGAAAGCGCCCGTCCCATCATTTTGATACCACGCTATTTTATCATCAAGACCAGAAGCCGAAAGCACGTCCAAATCTCCATCTCCATCTAAATCTGCTGTGGTGACTGACCTCGCCCCATCAGCC
>CAJXOV010000212.1 GCA_913057815.1 uncultured Flavobacteriales bacterium | reverse complement strand
ACATCATCATACTCAAGAAGACGTTTTCTCACTCCGAAGTTATTCTCTTCAACTTTTTTCTGTGCTCTTTCAATACTCTTGGTAATCATTCCATGCTGAATAACTTCACCTTCTTTGAAGCCCATTCTATCCATTACTTTGGCTGTTCTATCAGAACCGAATAGTCTCATCAAATCATCTTCCAAAGAAACAAAGAACTGTGAAGAACCTGGATCTCCCTGTCTACCAGCTCTACCTCTCAATTGTCTATCTACCCTTCTAGAATCATGTCTTTCAGTTCCCACAATAGCTAATCCACCCGCAGCTTTTACCGCAGCGCTAAGCTTAATATCTGTTCCCCTACCAGCCATGTTAGTGGCTATTGTAATTTGACCATCGTTTCCTGCTTCAGCTACTATTTCAGCTTCACGTTGGTGCATTTTTGCGTTCAGTACATTATGCTTGATATCTCTCATATCCAACATTTTCCCTAAAAGCTCAGACACTTCTACGTTAGTGGTACCCACTAGCACAGGTCTTCCTTGATCTTTTAATTTTACTATTTCATCTATAACAGCGTTGTACTTTTCTCTTTTAGTTCTGAAAAGCAAATCATCTC
The DNA here is from genome assembly GCA_913057815.1 of uncultured Flavobacteriales bacterium. GTDB lineage: Bacteria > Bacteroidota > Bacteroidia > Flavobacteriales_D > Sanyastnellaceae > ASP10-05a. Next base: position 4,613 of record CAJXOV010000212.1, on the reverse strand, counting down.
TATCATCTCTAGCTATAGGCCTATTCGTAGGAATAATCACTACATCTAACTTATAGATATCCCATAATTCTCCAGCTTCAGTTTCCGCTGTTCCTGTCATACCTGACAGCTTATGATACATTCTAAAGAAATTCTGGAGTGTAACAGTAGCATATGTTTGAGTAACAGCTTCTACTTTCACATTTTCTTTAGATTCTATAGCCTGGTGCAATCCATCTGAATATCGTCTACCTTCCATAATACGACCAGTCTGCTCATCTACGATTTTCACTTTGTTATCCATCACTACATATTCAATATCCTTTTCGAATAAAGTATATGCCTTTAGCAATTGGTTAATCGTATGAACTCTTTGAGACTTAATACCGAAGTCACTCATTAGTGACTGCTTTTTAGTCAGCTTCTCTTCATCAGTTCCAGAACCGTTTTCGATGTCAGCCATTTCAGAACCAACATCTGGCATAATAAAGAAATTATCATCATCCAACCCTTTTCCTATTATTTCTAATCCTTTAGGTTGAAGTTCTATAGCATTCGTTTTCTCATCAATAGTAAATAGGAGCTCTGCATCTACTATGTGCATTTCACGACTATTGTCTTGCATGTAAAACCCTTCGGTTCTCAATAGTTGAGCTCTAACTCCTTCTTCACTCAAGTATTTTATAATGGCCTTATTCTTAGGCAATCCTCTGAAGGCGCGTAACAATGACATTCCACCTTCCTTAGCATCTTCTTTAGAAACCTCACCTTCAGCTATCCCTTTCAACTTAGTCTTGGCATCCGCTAAAAATTGTAACGCCATTTGCTTTTGAGCACTTACTATTGACTGAATTTTAGGCTTAAGAGCATCAAATTCGTGCTCATCACCTTTAGGAGTAGGACCAGATATGATCAATGGAGTTCTAGCCTCATCCACCAATACAGAATCTACCTCATCTACTATAGCATAATGGTGTTTTCTTTGAACTAAACTCTCCACATCAGAAGCCATGTTATCTCTTAGGTAGTCAAAACCGAATTCGTTATTTGTACCGTAAGTAATATCCGCTTTATATGCGTTTCTTCTCTCTTCTGAGTTAGGTCTATGTTTATCTATACAATCTACAGTTAAACCATGAAACTCAAAAATAGGTCCCATCCACTCACTATCCCTTCGAGCTAGATAATCGTTCACCGTTACTAAGTGAACACCTCTTCCAGCCAAAGCATTTAAGAACATTGGAAGGGTAGCCACTAAAGTTTTTCCCTCTCCAGTTTGCATCTCTGCTATTTTCCCTTGATGCATGGCTATACCTCCGATAAGCTGTACATCATAGTGAACCATCTCCCACTTGATTATAGCTCCAGCTGCATTCCAAGCTGTTTTCCAGCTTGCTTTATCTCCATTAATCACTATGGCATCTCTTTCAGCAGCTAAATCCTTATCCATTTGAGAGGCAGTAACTTCCACCTCATCATTTATCATAAACCTTCTAGCAGTTTCCTTAATAGTAGCGTATGCTTCAGGCAAAATGTCATTCAAGACTTCTTCTAGTTTTTCATCTGATGTTTCAGTGAGCTTATCAATTTTTTCAAAAAACTCTTCTTTATCAGTAATGGAAACTCCTTCCTCATCAGCTTTTATCTTAAGCTCTTTAATTTCGTTTTCTTCCTCTGATATAAAATCAGCTATTCTCTGCTTTAATTCTGTAGCTTTTCCTCTCAGTTCATCATTGGTTAATGAAGCATAAGTAGCGAAGAATTCATTGGTCTTATCTACCAATGGATTCATCAATTTGATATCCTTCTCAGCCTTATCTCCTACGAACTTTTTAATTAATTTATTTATAGAACCTATCATTGTATCTTTTTCTTCTAGTGTTTCTCAGGATATATCACCTGATTTTACGCGGTGCAAAAATAATTCAATTCCACTTGTACTGATGGAATAACTCTTACCGAATGTCATAAACCATTCCAACACATTTTCACATGACATATTGGCTGAAAAATCAAGTTCGATTATGAGGTGCAGCCGTAAATCAACCAAAGTGAGACATCCGTTTAAACCGCACGTTAAACGCTTATTACAAATTAACTTCCCGAAGGACTTTTTCGAAATGTTTTGTATTGAAATGTTCCTGCAACACTTACTTTTACAAAAAAATTAAACTATGAAACTACGCACAGTCCTTAGCCTATTATTGGCTTTTGTTTTCACTTCCATTCAAGCACAAGAAATTACGTGGGGTGAATCTTCTAAAAATGTAACAACTGCTAATAATTATCACCCTATCGGGCAAGAAGGTGACAACACCTATGTTTATCATGGCAAGTTTTCAGGAGTAACAGTTTACGATGGAGAATTTAAAGGGATTATAGAAATTTATGATGGAAACCTCAATTTGAAAACTTCAGTTGAGCTGGAAAAGAAAAAGAAGGGTCAAAAAAAGAAAGATGTATCTAAAGTTGACAAAGTAGTCTGGACAAAAGAAAATATTTTAGTCATTAGATCAAAACATGACAAAAGCACCGACACCAAAAGCATTTTTAGCCAAGTATTTAATCGGTCTAACTCTCAACTCAGCCCTACTGAAAAATTAGTAGGCCAAGTGTTTAGCCCTAAAAATAATAGCACTACTCTTCACTGTATCACCTCTGAAGACAGAAGCAAGACTTTAATTTACACTAAACTAAAAAAGGTAAAGGGTTCACCAAGTGAGTATGCTTTTTTCGTCTTAGATGAAGAAGGAAAACTAATATGGAAGAGAGAAACCAAGTTTGGAAAAAGCTCAGACACTAATTATCAGGATATTGAATTATCTAACTCAGGCGAGGTTTACGCTGTAATAACTGAACTAGATTCTAGCAGAGATATTGAAGCTATCTCTATATGTTCTTTAGGAGAAAATGAAAGAGATGATAACAACTATGAAATAGAGCCAACTTATGATTTAAATTTCACAGGTTTCGATTTAGAAATATCACCAAAAGGAACTATTGTATACTCATCACTTCACCGTGATGGATGTTATTATGAAGAAATTGACTCAGCCTTATCTAAATCCATAGTTAAAAATGAATTCAACATTAACCAACTAGCTGATATAGTAAAGTTCAAATCAAGAGAAGAGCTTGGTGACAAATATGTAAGTAGTCAAATTAAAACTATTGATATCCTGAAATATGCATTTCATGAAAACGGTTCCACAACTATTCTAGGTCAATTTTTCAATAAAAAAACTTCAAAATCAAGCAATGGAGTAGTTAAAACTACTCATTACTATTATGACTTGATAGCTGTAAACATTGATAACTCAGGCAAAATAACCTGGAGCAAAAGAGTACCTAAAAGACATATGGCAGTAAATTCAGCTCAATATATAAATGTCTCTGTAGCAACCTCCAACGATAAAATTCAGATATTCTACAACGATCACATAGACAATTTCTCAAACGGTATAGCCAAAATAAACGTCATGGGAGCTAAACAGACCGAAGCCTTAAAAGTAGAAATCAGCTCTGATGGTAAGGTTACCAAAGAATCAATATTTAATGGAATAGAAAGAAAATTAATGTTTGACAGTTGGTCCTCTGGTCAATTATCAGAAGATATGTTTTTCATATACAGCGCAGCTCCTATTAAAGGGATGGCTAATTATGAAAAGATATCTTTCGGTCTTATGAAATTATAAGGAAAACTACACTTATTTAGGACTATTAAAAAAAGGGTCAAGAAGCTAAAACTTCTTGACCCTTTTTTTCTGCAAAAACTATTATAGCAATTAAAAATTATTAATCCCAAGAAGAGTATGCTTTCATAAATAACCGCTCATAAAAGCGAACCTACATTTTTAGGCAAGGTTTTTTTAACACGTTTTCCATACTCGCATTTAACAGACTTTATTTCAGTTTATTAAATAGCTAAAAAAGAAATTAACACACAAAAATAGAGTTGTTAAAATCGTTGAAAAACCCTATTCAGCCCAACGTTCCACGAACTAATGGCTCTTCCCGAAGGCTTGCCGAACAGTGTGTAAAACTATATGCAATTGTGAATTGTTTTCGCTAGTAGCCAGCTAAGAAAAAGTCAATATTTGTAGTGTCGAATAATCGAATGAACTATTCTTTATAGAAACTGAGTTCTAACTATACCGATTCACTCCTGTAACAAGGAAAGACCAAGAAAAAGTAAAAAATCAATAACCGCAGCCGATAGGGTAGTATGCCTCTTCGACTTTAAAATTTTCATTAGGATGGCAGAAGCAAATAGATTACCGGAACCAATATTAGAAGACAATCCAAATAGATTTGTTTTGTTTCCTATTATCCATGATGATATTTGGGCCTTCTATAAAAAGTCTGAAGCTAGTTTTTGGACAGCTGAAGAAATTGATTTAGAAGCTGATTTAGTGGACTGGGAAAAGAAGTTAAATGATGACGAGCGTCACTTTGTGAAACACGTTTTAGCATTTTTCGCTGCTAGTGATGGAATCGTAAATGAAAATTTAGCTGAAAATTTCGTAGCTGAAGTTCAATATACTGAGGCTAAGTTCTTTTATGGGTTTCAGATTATGGTGGAAAATATCCACTCAGAAACTTATTCCTGTCTCTTATACACATCTCCGAGCCCA
>CAJXOV010000211.1 GCA_913057815.1 uncultured Flavobacteriales bacterium | reverse complement strand
GCGTCAGATGTGTATAAGAGACAGTCATTAAAACGAATGGAATCGCGAATTTGATAATGAACAGCTGCCAATGCTTGGCTCTCAATATTTTTTCTATCATGGTTATTTAGTTTCTTTTAGTTCAAATTTTTCCTCTTCATTAATCTCGATCAAATCATTATCGACCATCCATTTTACGACATCGGTTACTTTCTGAGAATTGAATTTTTTTAAATGAGACGTAAGCTCATTAGGTAAAAGAGGTTTGCTCTTTAATGCTATGTTAAGTCCAGTAGATATTTTGTCAAATTCTTTTTGCGTTACTCCAATCGTATTAAGACTTGAGCAAACATCACAGATCCCACAAGTTTCTTTTCTGGTCTCTCCAAAATATTCGAGTAATGCATTCATCCTACATCTCACTCTAGTGACATAAGATTTCATAGATTCTAACCTCTCTTCATCTTGATGTTTTCTATCGACATAAATTTCTTTAGGCAGAGAAAGATAAGTCTCTTGAACTCTACTTCTGAGGAACGTGATTTTAGGCAAACGTGATTTTGGTTCATAGTAGATGATTCCTCTAGAAACTAAATTCTCGAGGTAGTTATCTACTAAGGCAAACGGTAGTTTGGCTCTTTGCGCTATGGTCTTTTCGTCTATAGAAACCATGTGTTCAAAAGTGCCGCCATATGATCTTATGATGACAGTCAATAAGTCATCCAAATTAGGGTTGGCCACTTGAAATTTATACACTTCTGTATGAGAAATTTTAAACATGAGTTTAGAACTTTCTCTACCATAATTTTGCAACGCTAAATGTTCTGCTTTTTCTAATATTTTAATGCTGTAATGTAACGTGCTGATATTTATTCCGTGTTTGATAGAAAATGAACTCATATCAAAATTGGCACTAAACCCTTCTCCAGTGCCAAATGCGATTCTATATTCTTGAAATAATAAACTGTATACCCGTTTTACTGAATTAGGATCAGGGTATTTTGTGACTAAGAATCTATCTAAATTTTCAAAATCACTGGAATTATAGATTAAAACTGATAAGCTTGTTTTACCATCTCTACCTGCTCTTCCTGCTTCTTGGTAAAATGCTTCAGGCTCAGAAGGGATGTGTGGGTGAATTACCAGACGCACATCGGATTTATCTATTCCCATGCCGAAAGCATTCGTGGCACAAATCACCCTTACAGCTCCTGAAATCCAATCATTTTGAATTTTAGTCTTATCCTCTGATTTCAGCCCTGCATGATAAAATGATGCTCTAATTCCATTTGAATTTAGTAAATCGGCATAGTCTTTAGTGTGCTTACGAGTATCAGCATAGATGATAGTGCTTCCGCTCATTTTAGAGCAAATTTCTACAATTTTAGCGCTTTTATTTATGCTTTTTCTAACAATGAATCGGATGTTTTCTCTGGCAAAACTTTTACTAAATACCTGTACATTTTTTAATTCAAGATATTCGATAATATCAGATTTCACATGTTCCGTAGCCGTGGCAGTTAAAGCTATAAATGGAGTGTTTGGCAGCCATTCTCTGATCTTAGAAATCTCTAAATATGCAGGTCTGAAATCATGGCCCCATTGACTTACACAATGGCTTTCATCAATAGCTACCATGGAAACATCCATTTTCTTCATTCTTTCAATGAAAATTTCTGTTTTCAATCTTTCAGGAGAAACGTAAAGAAATTTGGTAGATCCATAAATGCAATTGTCTAATATTCTGTCTATTTCACTTTTGTGAAGTCCAGAATGAACGCTTACTGCTGAGATGTTTCTGCGTTGCAATTGGTTGACTTGATCCTCCATAAGAGCTATCAAAGGAGAAACTACGATGCATACACCTGGTTTTATTAATGCAGGCAACTGAAAACACAAAGACTTTCCACCACCAGTAGGCAGAAGAGCGAACGTATCGTTTCCTTGAAGAACCGATTCTATAATCTCCTCTTGGGTGTCTCTGAATGAGTCAAAACCCCAATATTTTTTTAGTATTTCCTTAGGTGAAGGCATTGTCGGCTAAGATAATGAAGTAGCCTAATAGACATTGGATATTATTGGAATATCAGAAAAGAGTAGTCTGAATAGTTTTGATAACTCCTTCTAGTTCTAAAAGAGTTTTTTTGGCATCTATACCACCGGCATATCCTGTTAGCTTTCCGTCTGCTCCAATTACTCGATGGCAGGGAATAAGAATAGAGATAGCATTGGATCCATTTGCGGAAGCCACAGCTCTTATGGCTTCCGGCTTTCCTAGATTGGTTGATAAACCTAAGTACGATTCCGTAAACCCATAGTTAATTTGAAGCAGTTTTTTCCAAACAGATACTTGAAATGGAGTCCCGGCCAATCGCAAGGGAATATCGAATTCTTTTCTTTCTCCATCAAAATACTCTTCCAATTGTGATATAGTATTTAAGGTGACAATGGTGTCTGCTTCGACAAACTCAGCATCTAAAGCTTCTTTTAATCTGGTATCTACACGTTCTCTGAGCTTCCTATATTTCCAATCACATAAACATAGTTTATCATCTATAGATCCTAGGAGAAGTTCCCCGACTGGAGATTTCCATGATTTGATATATATGATATTAGACATGAACTAAATTCAGAAGAACCTTAATATCAGAAGTCCAGATTCTATTCCTATTAAAACAATTAGGCCAGCGGGAATTATTTTCTCTACATACTTCCATCCTTTAAAAGGAACCAATGCAAGGATTAGTCCAAGGAAAAAACTAATGGCTGGAAATATCAATAGAGTACTCGAAATTATTGAAGCCTTTATTTCTTTAGAAGTAGCCTTAGAGCCATCTAAGTTATAAATGACCGCTGGAGTATTAATAGTGGCTGCTACATACGTTAGTATGCTAGTTATTCCAGCTAGAATTAATAGTTTCGTAATGAAATTTTTTCTTTTAAGCATGAAGGTTCTGCTTTAAGCCATCACCTTCTTAGAAATCACTTTTTTAACTTTCTCTATGATGTTATCTGCATCTAAACCGTACTTAGTCATAAGCTGTGCAGGAGTCCCAGATTCTCCAAATGAATCATTTACTGCTACATAATCCATTGGTACAGCGTAATTTTTAGAAAGACACTGGGCTACTGTAGCTCCTAATCCTCCTATAGTCTGATGCTCTTCAGCTGTAACTACACATCCAGTTTTTCTAGCAGAAGCTAAAATCATTTCTTCATCAAGAGGCTTGATGGTATGAATGTTTATTATCTCTGCATCAATACCTTGTTCAGCTAGCTTTTCTCCAGCTTGGATAGCTTCCCAAACCAAATGACCAGTGGCTACGATAGTTACATCAGCACCTTCATTTAGCATAATTCCTTTTCCAATTTCAAATTTCTGGTCAGCAGGAGTGAAGATTGGCATTTTAGGTCTTCCAAATCTTAAATAAACCGGTCCTTCGTGTTCAGCTATGGCTATAGTAGCAGCCTTAGTTTGATTGTAATCACATGGGTTGATCACTGTCATGTTAGGAAGCATCTGCATCATACCTACATCTTCTAATATTTGATGAGTAGCTCCATCTTCACCTAAAGTTAAACCAGCATGCGAAGCACATATTTTCACGTTCTTCTCACTATAAGCTATACTCTGTCTGATTTGGTCATAAACTCTACCAGTAGAAAAGTTAGCAAACGTACCAGTAAAAGGAATTTTTCCACCGATAGTCATTCCAGCGGCCATTCCCATCATGTTAGCCTCAGCTATTCCAACTTGAAAAAATCTATCAGGAAACTCATTTTTGAAGTCACCCATTTTAAGTGATCCAGTTAAATCTGCACACAGTGCTACAACATTTGGATTGGTTCTTCCTAATTCTGTAAGTCCGTCACCGAATCCTGAACGAGTATCCTTATTTCCTGTTACTTCAAATTTTTTCATGGTCTAGAATTCTATGTTCACTGTTCCGTTAGAAGTCATAGTGAACTCTTTTTCAAATGTATATATGGTTTGTTTGGCTTGTCTACTTTTAAATACCACTTTGTACTTACCAGGCTGCAAGATATATCTACCTGATGGATTTCCTTCAGTGAACTTTTTAACAAGCTTTCCACCATTTGGCTTGTCTGTAAATATTCCTCCAAAACCACTACCACTTACTCTCAAGTTTAAGTTTCCCGGTGACGGAATAACTACATTATTAAGTTCACCTTCCTTGATTTCGATATCTGTTAAATACGTAACAGGGTCGGTTGGGATTTCGATGTTATAAACTCCTGAAATAAATGGCTCGGTAGAATTGAACTCTTGGTAATGGGTAAGCTCGCAATCTTCTTTTTTAGTAATTCTACATTGAATGCCATCGTAGTTTACTCGTCCACCGCTAAAGGAAATATTTAATTTTCCTTGCGGAACATTCACCTTCCAATGATTGTGCTGTCCTGGTTGAATCCTTAAATTTTCAGAAACTACTTCGGGAATAGTGTGTACACGTAATTTATAAGTAATCAAAGGGTCCAGTGTTAATGTATCCGGATTACCCATGTGATTCATAGTATGTACAAATCTATGAACAGTTTCTCCTGATTTTTCATTGATGATGGTCATAGCTACATCACTATAGTAGCTTTCTCCTTTGGCATTTAATAAATCTACTTGTACTGTACTATTATTTAGTGCTTGAGAAATAACGATATCTAGTACCTGTTCGAAAATTTCCTCTTTACTAGCATCAAAGTAATTCCCTACACATTCAAACGTGCTTTTGTAACTAGGATCCACCCCGATTCCTATGATGAAGGGTTTTAATATGATTCCTTTCTTTTGCAACGCTTTAGAAACTGCGCAAGGGTCTTCATCACAAGCTTCTATACCGTCTGTGATGAGTATGATAATGTTTCTAGCATTTTTACTAGGAGGAAAGTCTTCTGCCGCACGTTCTAAGGATCGAGCAATCGGTGTTGTACCCTTCGGCTTGATTTTTTTAAGTGCGTTAGTAATAGCTATATTTTTTCCTTTACCTATTCGAACCAGAAGTTGTGTGTCATCACAGTCTTGTTCTCCAGGAACGTGCTGCGTTTTATGTCCGTAGACACGTAGTCCCATTTCTACGTTTTCCATGAATTTTAACTCATCCACTGTTTTAGAAAGAAGACGGACTGCAGCATCTATTTTAGGTTCGCTTTGCCAGCGAGCATTCATGCTATTGGCTGTCTCTTATACACATCTCCGAGCCCACGAGACCTCTCTACA
>CAJXOV010000210.1 GCA_913057815.1 uncultured Flavobacteriales bacterium | reverse complement strand
GTCTCGTGGGCTCGGAGATGTGTATAAGAGACAGGCTTAACGTAGTTTGAATCAAATTAGCTCCGCTAATGGTAACTGTAGAAACATAATCTCCATAAACAGCATTCTCATCTACTACGGCATCATACGATAATCGAGCTGTTTCTCCCGCTAACAAAGTAATTTCTGTCCATGATAAACTTCCTGTATCTCCATCTGATGGGCTACTACCAAAACTAAAAGAAGAAACCTCATCTGAAAAATCTAAACTATCATGAGCAAACACAAATCCTGTAGCCAAACTTGATTGTATATCAAATGTGGTAGTAACGTTATTAGTATTTGTAAAGAACATTTGAAAAGTGGCTAAACCGCTTCTACAAGATGTATCAGTGGAAGCTATAGTTCCATCTATAAGCATACAGTCCACAAAATAATCACAGTCATTATCTACACAATCAATATCACCATCTCCATCATCATCAATTCCATTGTCACAAATTTCATTAGTGAAAATTATATTTGAGTAACAAAAAGCTCCATCACCTCCTACTGAAGTATCTACTGTAGCAATAGCTTCATAACCTCCTTTATAGTCATGTACTTTTTTCAGAATTAATAATTCATTCTCTAATTCGTATCCTGCCTTGGTAGTATAAGTGAACAAGTTTCCATTAGCATCACTAAATGACTTTCCGAATGATACTACTCCATCAGCATCTGGTAATCCAGTGGCTCCTAAACTAGTCATGCTTAAATCAGAAGGATCTATTTGATATAAATTCTGATTATCCCCTTCTACAGAATACAACATTCCATCTATTGGGTTATACGATAAATCGGCAAAATTCACTCCGGTAATAGCCACGGAAGTAACCTCTAAATAAGTAGGACTGGAAGAATCAATATCAACCTTTAAAATTTCATTTTCAGAAGAGGAATAGATGAACAATTCATCATTAGCCACCTCAGCACAATTGTAAGATGTACTTCCGGAAATAGGATCTCCTGTAGTTGGGTACTCTGTAACACTTAAGTCACTCCCTAAAGAAAACACAATTCCATCATTATCCACTCCCCATATTAAATTGTCGGAAAGGTTATAACCTATAGATTGAGAAACGTTTCCGGGTGCACCTAAATAGGTAACTGCACCTGTGGTGAAGTTTAATGTGTACACACTGGTGGCTTTCATAATAACACCGGTACCTTCACACGACCATACTGCCTGGGCTGTACAATCATCATCAAGGCCATCTATGAGTCCATCATTGTCATCATCGATACCATTAAAGCAGATTTCCTGAGAATTTCCTTGAAAGGACCAGAATCCAACTAATAGGAGAAGAGTAAAAACTTTAAAATTCATTTGTTTTGATTTGTCTTAATATCCTCTGTCATACGGTGGCTAAATAGATCATGGTCGTGGGATTGCGTCTGATGAAAATGTCAGCACATCCTTACCTTATTCAAAATCAGCGAATAACAAACTAATAAACATCATTTTACATCATTCCCAATTTTAGAGACATTTAGATTTACTGAAATTTATTGAAACTAAATTGTACTTCTATAACTTTTATAAAAGGATAATTGCCAGAATAGTGCACTCTGATTGGGTTAGGCTTTGTACCTTTGCGGAGCAATAAACCTAACTTTTAATGGACACATTTTATAACATTCTAAAGCATACACATGGTGGGTTTCGATACCTCCTATTATTGGTAGTCACCTTTGCTATAATTCGCTTTATTCTCGGATGGACAAAGAATAGAAATTTCAGTGTCTGGGATAAAAGAGGTGCTCTTTGGACATTAATATTGTCTCATTTGCAGTTGGTTACTGGATTGGTATTGTATTTCATTTCACCTGCAAATTACCCCAATGAATTGGCTAGTGGACCAGATATGAAAAATACCGTATTTCGTTATTTTGCTGTGGAGCATTTGATGCTAATGCTAGTGGCAATAGCCGTATTAACTGTAGGATATTCCAGAGCTAAGAGAGCTAATCAAGATTTTAAAAAATTCAAAATTTTGCTTTGGTCATATGCCATATCTGCTGCTATTATTAGTCTTTCACTTTACATGAAAGTTTATTATGGCGCTTAAAACACTTATTTTTTGTGTGGTTTTCGTTTTAGGATTTTCACTTATAACATGTCAATCTGAAAAAGGAAAATCTAACAACAAAGAGGAAATCATTTTCCAGCAGAACTGTGCCCTGTGTCATGGTTTGAATGGTGAGAAACAACTCAGCGGTGCAAAAAAACTTACGGAATCAGTGATCTCGAAAGACGAAATAAAAGTATTAGTTTCAAATGGCATGCGACAAATGCCCGCATTTAAAGAACGATTGACTGAGAAAGAAATCGATTTAGTTTCTACTTATGCCTTTCAATTTAGAGATCATAAATGAGTATCGAAAAATCATATGAAACTGCCTTAGAAAAAGAAACTGCTATTCTTATAGGCGTTATCACTCAACGTCAAACTGAAGCAGATTTAAAGGACTACATGGATGAGTTAGAATTTTTAGCACAAACAGCAGATGCTGTAGTGTTAAAGAGGTATACTCAAAAAATGGAACGCCCTAATTCTAAGACTTTTGTAGGGGAAGGGAAATTACAGGAAATAGCTGATTATGTAGAGTACAACCAAATAGACTGTGTCATATTCGATGATGAACTTTCTCCTGCTCAAATAAGAAACTTACAGAACAAGTTTAACCCTGATGAATTTGCTGAACATCAGATTAAAGTGATGGATAGAAGTAATCTTATTCTAGACATTTTTGCAGCGCGCGCACAAACCGCTCATGCCAGAGTTCAAGTAGAATTAGCCCAACTTCAATACTTACTTCCTCGCCTTACTAGGTTATGGACTCACCTTTCCAAACAGAAAGGTGGAATAGGAATGAAAGGACCTGGTGAAACAGAGATTGAAACAGATAGAAGGATCATTAGAGATAAGATTCACAGGCTTAAAAAAGACCTTGAAAAAATAGATAAACAAAAAACTACTCAACGAGGAAATAGAGGTGCTTTAATAAGAGTGGCACTGGTGGGATACACGAATGTTGGAAAATCAACATTAATGAACACTATAGCTAAAAGTAAAGTTTTTGCTGAGAATAAACTTTTTGCTACGCTAGACACTACTGTGAGAAAAGTGGTATTCGAAAACTTGCCTTTTTTAATGGCAGACACTGTTGGATTTATAAGAAAACTCCCTCACCAACTAGTCGAAAGTTTTAAATCTACCTTAGTAGAGACTACTGAGGCCGATCTTCTTATACATGTGATAGACGTGAGTCATAAGAACTTTGAGGATCATTATAAAACAGTGAATGAAACATTGTCTGAAATTCACGGATCCGATAAGCCGATTATAGTAGTAGCTAATAAAATAGATGCTGTAGACTGGTTAGATGAGGATAACAATATTCAATCTTCCGAGTTAAAGCAAAATTTAATAGAGACTCTTAAAAAATCTTGGGTATCTAATTTAGGAGAAGAACAAGTGATTTTTGTTTCGGCTTTGAATAAGATGAACATAGACGAACTTAAAGCCAAGCTTTATGATAAAGTGAAATTACTTCACCAAGAAAGATATCCTTATAACAACTTTTATTATTAGTACCTTTGCAGCCTCAAATGAGTATACGTCAGCAAAAAATACAAAGTCTTCTTAGAAGAGAATTAGCCACCATTTTTCAAAGAGAAAGTAATATTCTCTTCAATGGTAGATTCATTACAGTAACTCATGTTAGAATTACTCCAGATCTAGCCAACGCCAATGTTTTCTTGAGCATAATGGCTAGCAAAGACATCAAAGCTGATCTTAAGATGATCAATGTGCATAACTGGAAAGTAAGAAAACTCCTAGGTCAACGAGTAGGAAAGACCATGAGAATTATTCCTCTATTAACTTTTAAAATTGACGACTCATTGGATCTGGCTGCGCAGATTGATGAATTATTAAAATAGCCATGCATTACGATCCTATTAAAAAAACCGTTGGAGGATTCTTTAATAAGAGTCCTTTTCTCAGAAAAGTATTTTATAAACTCTTAGACCTTCTTTTATTACGAACGTGGCATGTGCATAGAGAATTAGCCAAGTGGAAAAAAGACTCTCCAGAGAATCCCAAAATTTTAGATGCAGGATTCGGATTTGGACAGTACACGTACCACATGAAAAAAAAGTTTCCTACTGCATGTATTTTAGGAGTAGATGTTAAAGAGGATCAAGTATCTGAATGCAATCAGTTCTTTAGAGCTACCAAAGTAGAAAACGTAGTTTTCAAAGTAGAAGATCTTTTAGAATTTAAAAAGCCTAACACTTTTCACCTTTGCCTATGTGTAGATGTAATGGAACACATAGAAGATGATGTAAAAGTGATGGCTAATATATGTGATGCTTTAGTAGATGGAGGAATGCTATTGATATCTACTCCATCTGACCAAGGTGGTAGTGATGTTCATGAAGATTCTGACACTTCTTTTATAGAAGAACATGCTAGAGACGGTTATGCTCTAGATGAGATTAAGGAAAAACTAAAAAGAGCAGGTTTCTCTAAAGTTAAAACGCATTATTCTTATGGTGCTCCAGGAAAGATTAGCTGGAGACTTTCAATGAAATATCCTATGAAAATGCTGAATGTATCTAAGGCATTTTTAATCATACTTCCATTCTATTACTTAATCACTTATCCTATAGCATTTGTACTGAACATGCTGGACGTAAGAAGTGCTCATAGAACTGGAACTGGTCTAGTAGTTAAAGCTTGGAAATAATTAATTATTAATAGGCTACTTTAGCTTTGTGAGAGGCCAAAAAAGCCTTCTTAGACTATTGAATTCCACTCCTTTTAAAATAGCATCTAGATACCTTTTCTCTAAAAAAACGAGAAATGTAATCAACTTGATTTCTGGGATTTCTCTAGTTGTAGTGGCATGTGTTACTGCGGCTATGATTATTCTTCTTTCGGCTTTTAATGGAATTGAGGAATTAGTAGATGGCCTTTATAATAAGTTCGATCCTGACATTACCATTACTATTAACGAAGGGAAAATTCTCTATAATGACAGCATTAACCTAGAAGGCATTAAAGACATTCCGGGGGTTAAATTCATTTCTTCTGTTATTGAAGAAACGGCTATTATAACCAAAGGAGAGGATAAAAAATCTCTATGTACGATTATAGGTCTGTCTCTTATACACATCTGACGCTGCCGACGAATAGAGAGG
>CAJXOV010000209.1 GCA_913057815.1 uncultured Flavobacteriales bacterium | reverse complement strand
CGTCAGATGTGTATAAGAGACAGAATCAATGGTGCTACTGACTGGGTCTATGAAGAAGAATTTGGTTTTGACAAAGGTTTCTATTGGTCTCCAAACGGAGACAGATTAGGATTTTACAGAATGGATGAAAGTGACGTAAAGGAATTTCAAATGGCTATGTATGGCGATTTGTATCCTGAACAATACAAGTTCAAATACCCTAAAGCAGGAGAAAAAAACTCTGATGTATCCATACACATATATGACTTCAACCAGAATAAAGTAAGAAAAGTGAACACTGGTGACGAAAAAGACATCTACTTCCCTCGAATTCAATGGAGTTTAAGCAGTGAGGGCCTTTGTATCATGAGGTTAAATAGACATCAAAATCATTTAGAGTTCTTAATAACTGATCTTACTCAAAAAAACCTTGGTGATATTCAACCAAATAAAATATATGATGAAAAATCCGATACATATATTGAAATAAATGACAACCTCACATTCTTAGATGATAACAAGTGTTTTTTATGGAATAGTAGTAAAGATGGTTATAACCATTTGTACCTTTTTGATAACTCAGGAAAACAAAAAGCTCAATTGACTTCCGGAGAATGGGATGTAATTGAATATTTAGGAGTGGATGAAAATAAAGGAGTATTTTACTATTCAAGTTCTGAAGTTTCTCCAATGGAGCAGCATATATATAAGAAAGGAATTACTAAAAGGATAAAAGAAAAGCTCTCTACTAAATCAGGTGTAAACAGTGCTTCTTTTAGTACTGGATTTAAATATTATGTACTTAACAATTCTAACGCTAACACACCTGCATCTTTCGTCTTATTTAATTCGAAAGGAAAAGAGATTAGAACGTTGGTAGACAATGCAGCGTTGCAACGCACATTAGAAACTTACAATTTATCTCCTAAAGAATTTTTTACATTCGAAAACTCAAATGGTGATGACTTAAACTGCTGGATGATTAAACCTGCTAATTATGACTCTTCAAAAAAATATCCTGTTTACGTTAATATCTATGGGGGACCTGGTCACAATACGGTTATGGATAGTTTTGACGGAAGAAATTATTTATGGCATCAACTTTTGAGTCAAGCCGGGTATTACGTTATCTCATGTGACCCAAGAGGGACAATGTATCAAGGAAAGGACTTTTTCCACAGCACTTACCTACAGCTTGGTAAAAACGAAACAGAAGATTTTATCGATTTGGCCAAGCATTTGAAAACTTGGAATGACGTTGACGGTGAAAGAATTGGAATTCAGGGATGGAGTTATGGTGGTTATATGGCAAGCAACTGTATAACACAAGGAGCAGATGAATTTAAAATGGCGATAGCTGTAGCTCCAGTAACTAATTGGAAATATTATGACTCTATATATACTGAAAGGTTCATGAGAACTCCACAAGAGAACGAAGATGGTTACGAAAACAACTCTCCTATTAACCATGTAGCCAAGTTAAAAGGAAAATACTTTTTAATTCACGGATCAGCTGATGACAATGTTCACTACCAAAACACAATGGAGATGATCAATGCATTGGTAGCTAACAATAAGCAGTTTGATTTATTCATCTATCCAGATAGAAACCACGGGATTTATGGAGGCTATACTCGTCTGCATTTGTTTACCATGATGAGAGACTATATATTTGAAAACTTGTAAAATAAATTATCTAATTTTTTTTAACCAAAAACAATAAGCATAATGTCGCCAGAAAATGATGATATAATATTAGACGGATCTAAGGACCAAGATGGTTTTGTACTAGTTCCTGCTAATGAAAGAGAATTCATGGGTCACCCAGTGGGTCTTTTTGTTCTATTCTTCACTGAAATGTGGGAAAGATTCTCGTACTATGGTATGAGAGCTCTACTTGTTCTTTATCTCGTTCAAGAAATAAACAGTGAAAATCCAGGACTTGGATGGAGTGATTCAGATGCTGGATCTCTTTATGGATGGTATACGATGCTAGTATATATTACACCTATCCTTGGTGGAATTATTGCAGATAAAATTCTAGGATTTAAAAAAGCGATAACAATCGGTGCAGTGTTAATGTCCCTTGGACATTTTGCTCTAGCTTTTGACCCAATGCCTGCTTTCTACTTAGGTTTAGGATTGTTAATTGTTGGAAACGGATTCTTTAAACCAAACATAAGTTCTATGGTTGGTCAATTATACCCTGATGGAAGTGCTAAAAAAGATTCGGGTTATACCATTTTCTATCAAGGAATCAATGTAGGTGCATTTTTAGGTTCTATTCTCTGTGGATACTTAGCTGAAACTATTGGATGGCATTACGGATTTGGATTAGCCGGCATATTTATGGTTGTAGGTATGATTCAATTCCAATTGGCTCAAAAATTATTTGGATCAATCGGTGCTTCTCCTAAAGAAGGGAACCTTAAAGACAATCAAGATCTTATTGATTCTATTGCTGAAACAAAAGCTAAGAAAAAGAAAGAACCTTTAACAAAAAAGGAAAAAGACAGACTATTAGTCGTAGGTGTTTTAGCCTTTTTCTCGATTTTCTTTTGGGCAGCATTCGAACAAGCAGGATCTAGTATGAATATTTTTGCTAGTGAATACACAGATCGTTCGCTTAGCGGAAGTAGCGTTTTAACTTTTAAAATTGTAAGTGCTATTATTTCACTATTACCTGTTGGTATTCTTACTTGGCTTTTCGTAGGTACTATGAAAAATGTAGGTAAAGAATATAGAAGTGCTATAGGATTTATGGCAATTAGTATTATTTTACTTCTTGGTCTTGTTGGTTTTGTTATATACGATCAATTTACAGCTGAAAACATCGAAGTTCCTGCTACTTGGTTCCAAAGTTTAAACGCTCTTTTTATATTCACTCTAGCTCCTTTATTTAGTTGGATATGGCAAGCTTTAGCTAAGACTAAAATCAATCCAACAGGACCTCAAAAATTTGCTGTTGGACTTGTATTACTAGGTTTAGGGTTTATCCCTCTGGTATATGGTGCTGCTGGATTTACAGGCGGAAGCGACATTCATAAAGTGAGTATGATCTTTTTAATTCTAGCATATTTACTTCACACCATGGGTGAACTTTCTTTATCTCCAGTTGGACTTTCTTACGTAAGTAAGCTTTCTCCAAAAAGACTTGTCGGAGTGATGTTTGGAATTTGGTTCTTTGCTTCTGCTATGGGTAATATGGCCGCTGGTCAGTTCTCTGGTTATATGACGAAAATTGCAGAAACTTCTACTATGTCTGATTTTTTCCAAATACTAGTAATGATTCCTATTGTAGCTGGAATTGTATTATTCCTATTGAGTTTCCCACTTAAGAAACTAATGCATGGAATTCATTAGAACAAAACTTTATACAGAATAAAAAAAAGCCCTCAACTGAGGGCTTTTTTTATGTCTAAATTTCAGTAACCTTTTGGTGAGATTTGATGTAAATTAGTTAGTATATTGCAACGCTTTTTAAGCCTCACTTTCTCCTTCATTCAAGACCTGAATAAATCGGCAAAAAAAGCAAGTTAAAACCCTAAATTCCTGCATTTTAAACATGAGTGAGACAGCTAAAATAATTCTAGACGGTAAAGAATACGAACTTCCAGTAATTACAGGGAGTGAAAACGAAAAAGCTATAGATATCAGTAAACTGAGAGGTATGACTGGTTATGTTACTATGGATCCTGGTTTTAAAAACACAGGTTCTACTACTTCTGCCATTACGTTTTTAGATGGTGAGAAAGGTATACTTAGCTACCGTGGTTATCCTATAGAGCAATTAGCGGAAAAAGCTTCTTTCGTAGAAGTTGCTTACTTATTAATTTACGGAGACCTTCCAAATGCGGAGCAATTAGAGTATTTCAGTGAAAGCATCACTCATCACACTTTAGTGCATGAGGATATGAAACGTTTCTTTGAAGCTTTTCCAACGAATGCTCACCCGATGGGAATTTTGAGTTCTATGATCTCTTCTCTTTCTACTTTCTATCCTGAGTCTCAAAACCCTAATAGATCAATAGAGGATATAGATTTAACTATACATAGACTTATAGCTAAATTACCTACCCTAGCGGCCCAAGCTCATAAAAACAGTATGGGACATCCGTTAATTTACCCTAACAACGATTTAAGTTATACAGAAAACTTCTTGAACATGATGTTCGGGATGCCTACTGAGGATTATGAGATGGATCCAGTGGTTGTGGATGCATTGAATAAGTTACTAATCCTTCATGCTGATCATGAGCAAAACTGTTCTGCCTCTACGGTAAGAATAGTAGGTTCTTCACAAGCTAATTTATACTCTTCTATTTCTGCTGGAATAGCTGCTTTATGGGGACCACTTCATGGTGGTGCTAACCAAGCTGTAATAGAAATGCTAGAATCTATCAAAGAAAGTGGAACTCCACTTCAACACTGGGTGGACAAGGCTAAAGACAAATCAGATTCTTTCAGACTGATGGGATTTGGGCATAGAGTTTACAAAAACTTTGATCCAAGAGCTAAGATCATAAAGAAAGCTGCTGATGATGTACTTGAAGCTTTAGGTGTAGATGATCCTATTTTGGATATAGCTAAAGAATTAGAAGCCGTAGCATTAAAGGATCCTTATTTCGTAGAAAGAGGTTTATATCCTAATGTAGATTTCTATTCAGGTATTATATACAGAGCTTTAGGAATTCCTACTGAAATGTTTACTGTGATGTTCGCTATTGGAAGATTACCAGGATGGATAGCACAATGGAAAGAAATGGTAGAAGATAGAGCTCCTATCGGTAGACCAAGACAAATTTATACTGGCGCTAACGCCAGAGACTACGTAGATATCTCTAAGAGATAAATACTAAAATAAAATTTTATAAAAACCCTCTTTTGGTAGAACCATTGGAGGGTTTTTTATTTTTATACGAATCGATCAGACGAATTCTTTGTTCTAACGATTTCTGGACTAATGGTTAAAAGAAAATGATTCTTAAAAGGAGTTAATACTCTTTTCAGCCCTTATTTTAGCATTATGGAAAACGGATATGTAAAAGTTGATACTTCAAACAGTATCTCTACTATAGAATTTTATCACCCTGCCAGTAATTCGTTACCAGGCAGCATTCTAAGTCAATTAGCTGATACAATTACAAGACTAGGAAATGATGATGACACTCTAGTTATAATTCTAAAAAGTGCTGGAGATAGAGCTTTCTGTGCTGGAGCTAGTTTTGATGAATTAATAGCAATAGATGATAACGA
>CAJXOV010000208.1 GCA_913057815.1 uncultured Flavobacteriales bacterium | reverse complement strand
AGATGTAGAGAGGTCTCGTGGGCTCGGAGATGTGTATAAGAGACAGATATAATCTCACCGATCAAATTATGAATAGTTAGTTTGTTTTTACTCGAAATAAAGCCCGTAGGGAGTTCGATATTCAAATTCTGACTTGTTGGATTCGGATACAACTTTAGTTCCTTAAACTCAACCAGACTTTCTTCTTTTACTGAGTTGGGTAATTCAATTTGAGTGTCTACATAGAACCGGTATTCACCTGGTTGAAGAACAAAAGAATTACTTAGATTGTCTTCTTGAATTTCATCACCGCTAAATACTTCGTACCATGTCCCTGTGTTTTGAAACCCTGGAACCATAGATATTTCGTTCACATCAAAGTTTCCTATAATGGTAGCATTAATGTCACCATTTAAATGAATTCTTTTTCCTGTTCCACCTAAATCGATATTGAAATCAGTGGTATGCATGAAATCATAATTGTTTCTTAAATACATTAATGTGGATGCCACATCATATATATCCTTTCTTCCTGCTTGTGAGTAGTAATCCCATCTGATAGGCTTTTCACCTGTCCTGCAGTCTTCACTTATTGTTCCATCTGTACAATAGTTGATTGAATAATCATAACCTAGCTCACCAAACTGCCATATCATTTTCGGCCCTGGAACTCCGTATAAAAATACATTGGCTAATTCTATTCTATCTAACGCTGTTCCTAGATTGGTGATGTTGTAGGCTCCTGAGCTGTTTCCAAACTCTAAGTTTTTTACCATCAGTCGTTCTTCATCATGGCTTTCCATGTAAGTCACTAAAGACGGATTGTTCCAGTTTCTGTCTTGGTAAGAACCCCAAGAAAGATTAGAGCTATAACCCATGCTAGCCTCACCGTATTCATGATTTAAGTTTCCCCACAGCATATGACCATTGTTAGCCAGTGATGTTTCTTCATCGTTATTAGCGAAATGCTCTAGAATGAAATATGCATCAGCGTTTGATTCTTGAACTTTAGCTTTGTAGTTGTTGAGGATGTCTATTCTGCTTTGATCGTATTGATTCCAAGCTCCTATGTTTCCTATCGTGTTGTTTTGAGTAAATCCTTTACTCAAATCCATTCTATAACCATCTATGTGGTATTCTTCTATCCAGTATTGTAACACACGCTCGCAGTAATTACGTGTATGAGGACTTTCATGATTGTAATCATAACCAACATTAAAGTCATGCTTAGGAACCTCATTGAACCACAAGCTTTGAGCGGTAGGCTGCCCGTATTCACCAGCATCAGCATCGAAATAAAGTCTTACCTGTGGATTCTGCCCGAAACTGTGGTTTAGCGCTATATCCATGATAACAGCGATTCCTCTTTCGTGACACGCATTAATCAGTGCTTTGTAATTCTCTTCTCCACCATAAAATTTGTCTACTGCAAAGAAAAAGCTAGGATTATATCCCCAAGAATTATTTCCTTCAAACTCATTAACAGGCATGAATTGCACCGCGTTAATTCCTAAGTTTTCTAAATAGTCAAGTGTATCTATGATGGTTTGAAAGTTTTTAGCTTCTACAAAATCTCTAACTAGAAGTTCATAGACATTTAGTTTTTCTTCAGCTGGTAATTCAAAACTTCCATCTGTCCAATTAAACTCCGTTTGATTGATTTGTAGAACTGATACAGGTTCAGTTGTTAAAAATTGAGGATAGGGAGTTAAATTGTCATCTGTAGATGCAGGAATCCACGGGTCATCCCATTGGTTTACTACTTTTTCAGTATATGGATCGGCTATTCTAAGCTCATCATTATTTACGCTGTATTGAAACCTATATTCTATATCAGCATCTAGTCCTTCTAACTCTATCCACCATTTGGTTTGATCTGGAGTAAGATTCATCATGTAAGCTAATGAAGGGCTCCATTCATTGAAGTCTCCTAAAACAAATACATTTTCCTTGTAAGGAGCATGAAGCTGGAGAACCACATTTCCATCATTCATATAGTTGATTCCATTTATCACTCCAGCCGGAGCTTCTGCTAATGTTGGTTCAGGAACTATTATTACCAAAAATGTGTCTGTGACAGTTGTTCCATCAGCAGTAGCGCTAACTACCACTTCATATTCACCTGCTTCGGAAGCTGATACAGAAGTAGATATAGATTGGGTTAGAGTTTCACTAGCTACTTCTTCTCCGTTCAATGTAATTACTAAATCTGCCATTATTGAACTTGATGCTGAGACAGGAATAAGCTCATCTATTTCTGCTAGAACTGAAGGAGTGCTAGGGTTTTGGAAAATGACTTCAAATGTTCCGTCAGATAAATCATAGAATATATCTCCTCCATCTTCTTCTCTACCAACAGCATTACCTGCTTCATTTCTAAACACAAAAGCAAGTCGTTCTATTGACTCTCCCATATCAGTGCTGTACCAGTCTTCTAAAGAAGGAGTGAAGGTGTAAGAATGTATTCCGCTTCCTTCATTGGTCATTAGAACTTGAGCATCTGCAGTTCCCCAGTTTCCTATTACATTTTGCCAATCTGTAGGAGTAGAGCTGTTGGATGTAATTACACCTGTATGCATATATACAACGGCTACATCAGCTAATTCTGCGTTACCTTGAGATGAATCGAAATACACCGTAACTTCCTCACTTTGCGAAGGGAATGGAGGTGTTGACGTGATTATTTGAGCTGATAAAGAATAGCTTAATAGCACTAAGACACAGGCCAGAATTGTTTTCATGAATTGGATAGGTTTATTGTCAAAAATACGAAAGTGTAATTAACACACATTATAATTTAACTACCCTAATCATCAAATTATCAGCCTCCAAAATGTAAGTCCCTGAACTGATGTTAGTGAGGTCTAGAATCCTTGATAAGTTTGAACTTATTCTCTTGCCATTCAATGACCTCAACACCCAGCTAGCCTCTTGATTTAAATGTAAAAAGTCAATTGTAGGATTAGGATAAATATTTAATTGCGAAGCTGAGTTAGATTCAGAGATTGAAACGATTAGGTTGGTAGAGTTCGGAGTAGGAGTTTCGAAAACCTGCCAGTTTTCAGCCCCATCTGAACTTCTTCCGAATGATAAATCATCGGTTTGTTCTTCAAACATTATATAATCAACTAAACTATATCCATCAGCTGCTGTAGTAAATAGAAAGAGGCTATCCCCATTATTATCCAATTTGAAATTAGTATGAAGGCTGCCTTCTTCTGGATCATCATCACACCACAAAAGTAAATAACTTTCCGGGGTCATTAAATCATCTGGAAGTTGCCATTTATTCGGGTAATTTGGATTATCAGAAATATAATACTGACCTAGTCCGGCTATTCCACCTGTGTTGTATAGTTCTGCCCAGTCATCATAGTCTCCATTTTCATCAGCTAAGTTGGATTGGTTGTCGGCCATTAACTCATTTATAACTAATCCTGATATGGCTTGTATTACTGATTTAGTGATTGGTTCACAGGGGTAACTCAAACTCAATCCATCGCCATCATATTGCACATAATAGGAGATGAGCTCATAAGTAGATTCGATAGGGATTTCATATTCATATAATCCATTGTCAATAAGATACATATCTTCTGACAACCAGTCTAAGCCGTTGATTTGATAGTACAGCGTTAGTTCTGTTCCTATGTTTTGATCGGCTAATGCAGTTATAATCAGCGAAGTTTCATCTATCAATGGAGATGAATCGCTTAATTCGAAAAGCCCTCTTTCGGTTTGAAGAGATTCTAATTGATTTAAAGCAGAAGTTGCTCGTGAGTCTACATATTCTAATATACCTTGAGTAACATGACCGCCCCAATCTTGATCATCTGAGTTTATAAAGTCGGAATATTCAAAGCCGTAATCTTGACTGTAATACGTATCCTCTTGAACGTATATTTCTATTAAATCTTTCCAATAGGTTGTTTTTTCTGCTATAATTGATACATTGAAGTAGTCGTTGATAATGCTCTGAATATCATTGCTGAATAAATTTCTCCATTCTTCGTTTTCCATAATTAATTCTGCCAAAGGCCTTTCATCCCAATCGTTCATCCAATCATAGATATTCCTTTGAGACCAATCTGTACCAAACCAGTCTATTCCAAGGGTGTTGTCTAGATCATAATGAATCCATTCAATTCTTTCTTCGGAAAGATTGGAGTAGAGGTAGAAGTTATTATTGTTATAGGCATAACCATCCCAGTGGCCGATTAAAACTTCAGCTGCATAGCTTTTAATGTAATCTCTAATATTGAAGTGCTGATGAATTTCACATTCAAGTTCATTTTCAGATTGAAGATTAATATCTGTAATAAACTTAGCTAAGTCACCATAGGTGTCTGTGTTCCATGTGTTTGTTTTTAATTCATATGCTGGAATTTGATAATTTTCAGCAGAAGATCCTTCGTACTGAAGATTAGCTGGGTAGGTACATTTATATAAATTTCCATTTCCTTCAGAAAATCGCTTTTCAGAAAAGAGATCATCAATGTGTTCTAAATTTAAGTATACACCTTTAAACTCATCATTAATATAAAGCCTTACATAGCTTGATCTAGAAGAAGGTAGGTTTAGATCTCTGAGAAGATCCCAGCATACTTTAGAGCGCATAAGACTAACATCATTATGTTCTCCGTTGAGATTTAGTTTTTTAAGCCCTTTCCATCTGTTACCAGCAGAAAAAGAGTTGAATGAAACTTTAAATGATTTTTTAGCTGCTTGTAAACTAGTGTTTCCTCTTAGTCTAAAACCTATGTTTTCTATAGTGTCAGTGAAAAACGAAGTCTCGTAAATGAATCTAGCAGGAACTTCAGATTGTCCCCAGTTTTCTTGATCTAGAATGAAGGACAAATCACCTTCATTGATCTCAATCTTTATTACAGCTACTTCATCCTGAAGAAACGCATCGTTAAAATCAGGGTTGATGTTTTGCGCGTTGCAAAAAACACTTAGAATTACAGCGATTAAAAGACATTCTATTTTAAATGTCTTTCTCAAATTTGAATAGTTGAGCAGGTTTATGCAGAACACCTTCTTGTTTCTCATTCAATGGAATTACGTGCTCCATTTTTTTAATGTTCTTTCTGAAATTTCGTTTATCAAACTTTTTATCAAGAATGATTTCATACAAATTCTGAAGCTGAGTAAGGGTGAATTTATCTGGCAAGAGTTCAAAGCCGATTTGTTCTCTTTCTAAGCCATACCGTAGTGCTTCTAATGCTTTAGATACGATTTCATTGCTGTCTCTTATACACAT
>CAJXOV010000207.1 GCA_913057815.1 uncultured Flavobacteriales bacterium | reverse complement strand
AGATGTAGAGAGGTCTCGTGGGCTCGGAGATGTGTATAAGAGACAGCCTGGGCTTTACATCTAAAGCATTCGCAGAAGGTGAAGTCGATGGAGCAAACACTCAAGAAATTAAAAGTTTACATCAGAGTATTCTAGACACATTTATAGACGGTGGACCATTCTTCATGGCCTTCGTTCTTATTTGTTTGATTTTAGGTTTAGCTTTATGTATAGAAAGAATTATTTATTTAAATATGGCTACTACCAATACTAGAAAACTTCTAGATAAAATTGGAGCTGCCTTAGATAAAGGTGGATTGGATGCAGCTAAAGAGGTTACTAGAAATACTAGTGGTCCTGTAGCATCTATTTTTTATCAAGCTTTAGATAGGAGTCATGGAAACATTGACCAAGTAGAAAAAGCTATCGAACAATATGGTGGTGTTCAAATGGGACTTTTAGAAAAAGGTCTTTCTTGGATTTCTTTATTTATAGCTTTAGCACCAATGTTAGGATTCATGGGAACTGTAATCGGTATGATTGGAGCCTTCGATGCCATAGCTAAAGCTAATAATATAGCACCTGCAGTAGTAGCAACAGGGATTCAAGTAGCCTTGATTACTACAGTATCCGGACTTATCGTGGCTATTATTCTTCAAGTGTTTTACAATTACATTCTTTCTAAAATTGACGGAATAGTATTAGACATGGAAGACAGCTCTATCGAAATGGTAGATATGATTTACAAGTATCAATTACAAAATAAAGCATAATGGAAGCAGCTAAAGGAATTAATATCGGTGCCAATGTCGTAAAGTTTGCCTTTGCTGTTGTAGGGGTGATTCTGGCAGCGCTGATTATGTTTAAATGGGATGATAAGGTTGAGAATGTATCTGACATCATGCCATATTTGGATGGAATTATGTGGATGTGTTGGATTGCACTTGGGATTTGTGCCGCAGTAGCAATTTTGTTCGGGATTTTTCAATTCATTTCGAATATAAAAAACAACAAAGGAGGCTTAATAGGGATTCTAGCGTTTGCTGGAGTTATAGCAGTTTCTTTTGGAGTGTTAGCTAAAACTAATCTTTTAGATTACAGAGACTATAGAGGCGATAAATTTTTAGATCCTAAGGTAGATTACAATGGACTTACAGATGTGGGCTTAACAGTCTCTGAAGGTGGGTTGTATGCTGTTTATATATTAGTGGCTATAGCCGTTTTAACAGCAGTGGTAGCAGAAGTATCTAAACTTGTAAAATAAAACAGATGGCAAGAAGAGAATTAACTGAAATAAATGCAGGGTCTATGGCTGATATAGCCTTCCTTCTATTAGTGTTTTTCCTAGTGGTGACTACTATGAATACTGATAGCGGTATGAAAAGACTACTTCCTCCGCCAGTTGATAAAGATGATCCACTACCAGAAGTGAAAGCTCGAAATGTATATGAAGTTCTCGTTAATTTTAATAATGACCTATTAGTTGAGATTGCACCTATGAATATTAGAGACCTTAAAAGTGGAGCCAAGCAATTTTTACTAGCTAATGGTGATAATGTTTTGAAACCTTTAGGTCCTGAAATAGATGATTTTCCAGTCAGGAAACCTCTTAGTAGAGATAGTATCAGTGGGATAGTTCGTTCTATGGATGTGTTAATTAAACAATTAAGCACTGAACTAGAGGCTACTGATGATAATGCAAAAGTCAAGAAAATTGAAGATGATTTAAAGACGGCAAATAAGCAAAGAGATAATGCTTTGGCTAAAACATATGCGTTTGAATTTTTCGGGAATTATGCTCCACTTCCAGGATCGGCATTGATTTCTGTTCAGAATGATAATAGTACAGATTATGAAACTTATGTTTTGGTTAATAATGAGCTAGAAGCTGCTGTTAGAGAATTGAGAGATGAAGTGAGTTTGGCTAAATTCGGTGTTTCATTTAAGCAATTGAATGCTGAAGATGATAATGATAAGAAAAAGATTTTGGCTATAAGAGAAGTGTATCCACAACGAATTTCAGAAGCAGAACCATTGGATGTAAAAGGCTTCATCAAATAACAATATTAAGTACATGTCAAAATTTACAAAGAAAAAGAAGAAAACAGTAACTGCGGTATCTACGGCTTCATTGCCTGATATTGTATTCATGTTGTTGTTTTTCTTTATGGTAGCTACAGTAATGAGAGATAAAGACCCTTTGGTAGATATCAAGCTTCCTAAGGCTACTGAAGTGGAAAAAATCAAGAATAAAACGAGAGCTGCATTTTTAAGTGTAGGTCCTCCTGTAGATGAAAAGAGAGGTTCTGATCCTGTTTTACAACTAAATGATGACA
The DNA here is from genome assembly GCA_913057815.1 of uncultured Flavobacteriales bacterium. GTDB lineage: Bacteria > Bacteroidota > Bacteroidia > Flavobacteriales_D > Sanyastnellaceae > ASP10-05a. Next base: position 2,959 of record CAJXOV010000207.1, on the reverse strand, counting down.
TAGCCGAAGTGGCAGATATACGTCAGTGGGTTGAAGATACTAAGAATTCTAAAGACGAAGAGGATAGAAAGAAGATGACATGGGTGCTGAATGTAGATAAGGAAACTAAAATGGGAAGAATATCAGCTATTAAGCAGGAACTAAGAAAAGCCTCTGCTTTAAAAATCATGTACCAAAGTACAGAAGATGTTAAGGTAGATTAGTCTGAAATTCTATTTAAAAAATTTAAAAGCTCAATTTTATGATTGAGCTTTTTTTATATGCTAGAATTCCCAGTCCCTAATTATTTTCTCAGCTAAGAATGTAGATAGTTTTATATATGATTCCGATGTCCATCCAGCTACATGAGGGCTCAACAACACGTTTTTTCTACTTGTTAAATCTTTCCACTCCTCAGGAAGTTCTTCTTCGATAATAGTTTCAAAATTGAATTTTTCGTATTCAAGAACATCCAAACAAGCTCCTAGTATTTTTCCAGAGTCGAGTGCAGCTAATAAATCTGAAATTTTAACGTGGTTTCCTCTGGCAGTATTTATAAGAAAGAATGGCTTACTGAATTCGTTTATGAATCTAGAATCTACATAGTAGTTCGTCTCTTCTGATATGGGAATATGCAAGCTAATAATATCAGATTTCTGTTGAAGTTCTTCTAGACTAACCTCGCGTACGTTATTAGTTTCAAAATTTGATTTGTACGCATCATAAGCGATAATCTCACAATCGAATCCAGATAGTCTTTGAGCAAATGCCGATCCCATATTTCCGTAACCAATTATGCCCACAGTTTTTCCGGAAAGCTCTAAACCTCGGTTATTTTCTCTATTCCATTCAGCTCTTTTTACTTCGTTATCTCCTTTTTTTAAGTGATTGAACAGAGATAGAATCATCCCAATGGCATGCTCTCCCACAGCTGTCATGTTGCCTTCTGGAGAGTTATAGACTTTAATGTTATTTGAGTTGCAATAATCTAAATCGATATTTTCGAGCCCAGCGCCAGATCTAGCTATGAATTTTAGATTGGGTAATAAAGACAGCTCAGGATCAAATAACTTGAATTTGCTTCGTATCACTATTCCTTCAACCTTATCTGAATTTTTAAAAAACTCTTCTTTTGACCAAGAAGTAGAATCAACACAATTGAACCCTTTTTCTGTGAACAAAGCTTCTAAAGACTCATGAACTATATCTATGAAGTAAACATTCATTAGCAGATTAAGAGTATAGCCTCCACGAAGGCTTCTGTCTCTTCAAAATAGCTATACATAAATCGACCGATTATGAAATAAATGAACAACCCAACGATGTCATTAGCTGTGGTAATAAAAGGACCTGTAGCCAGCGCTGGATCTATATTAACCTTATCTAAGATTAATGGAGTTAAAGTACCAAACAAACTCGCAAAAATGATTACACAAAATAGCGCTATACTCACTGTATAGCTCAATGCTAGTGAATCTCCAAAACGTAAATTAAAGGCTAGAATAACCAAAGCCAAAATAATTCCATTTAAAGTAGCCACTCCTAATTCCTTAAGTAATTTTTGTCCCGTGCTCGAAAGTCCGATTGTTTTATTGGCTAATCCCTGTACTATTATAGCTGAAGACTGAACACCTACATTTCCTCCCATAGCAGCTATTAATGGAATGAAAAATGCCATTTCTGGAAATATTTTAATGTCATGCTCATAGATATTGATGACAAGTGCACCAAATATCCCACCAATAAGACCTATTAAGAGCCATGGAAATCTAGCCCTTAAGATTCTTTGTATTCTATCTTCAGAATCTACTCTTTCAGATATACCACTGGCCATTTGATAATCTCTACCAGCTTCATCTTTAATGACGTCTACCGCATCATCTATCGTTATTCGACCTACTAATTGATTTGCTGAAGTAACTACAGGAATAACCACTAAATCGTATTTCTCCATCAAGCCAGCCACTTCTTCGGCATCTTCGTCAGCCTCTACCGATCTGAGATCATCATTTGTATATATCTCTTTAATAGTAGTTCTAGTGCTAGTAGCTGAAAAGAGGAGTTGTTTCAGACTTAATATTCCTTGAAGAACTCCCTTGTCATCAATTACATATATGGTATATACGTTTTCCAGATCATCGGCTTGCTTTCGCATCTCACGAATAGCTTGTGCCACAGTCCAATTTATGTTTACTGATACCAACTCCTTAGCCATGATAGCCCCAGCAGTACCTTCTTCAAATTGAAGTAAATCAACAATATCACTCGCCTGAGATTCATCACTAATTTGAGCAATTACTTCTTCCTGTTTTTGTTCAGGAAGCATTTGAATAACATCTGCCGCATCATCAGAATCTACATTCTCATCTATGATTTCAGCTATTTCCTTAGAAGTTAATGCTGACAGTAATTTAGCTAACTCATCATCTTCTAATTCTATTATTACATCAGCTGCTTCGTCATTATCTAAAAGTTTATAGATGTACGTAGCTTCGTCAGACTTAAGCTCTTCCATAACATCAGAAATATCAGCAGGGTGAAGTCCATGGAGAGCTTTTTGGATAGTTTTATCCTTTCCATTCTCTATGAATTCTTGTAGGCTTGATATAAATTCTTTCGTTAATTCAAACTGCATAGCTGCGTTGCAATAAATCTTATTTCTGAGACAAAGATAAGGTATGTTTTAAAGGTGAATTTTAAATATTGATTAACGATTGCTTGAATGGTATTTGTCTGAATTGTTATACATTATGTAAGAATTACTTTACATAATGTAATAATTACATTACTTTTGAGTTAAATTATAAATTACATTTCATGAAATATTTGTTTCTTCATCGTTATAAGAAAATTGGATTAGTCGTTTTGATCCCTTCATTGCTTCTTGGGACATTTACAGTTCTTACAGAATTCTCCCCTGAATTTTTGGATGTTAAAGTTGATTTCGTTTTGAATGAAAATCCATTTGGCACTTCTAGAA
>CAJXOV010000206.1 GCA_913057815.1 uncultured Flavobacteriales bacterium | reverse complement strand
CTCAGAATATTAGTGTAGACGGACCGATAGCAGATTTGTTAGTTCAAGGTAATCCAGATGGAGATGCCGATTATCAGTCTATAGCCACTACCACTTTCGCAGGTAACACCTGCACCATTCCATATTGTGTAGATGATATAGGTAATACTCACTGTTTAATTTTAGACGATAACACCTCCAATTTCTCCAGTACTAACCAATCCTTTACTATTACACTTGAAGGTGCGGGAGTTCTATATTCGGATGCCGCAGGTGTTCCACCATCGGCCATCAATTATTGTTTCCCTCCAGGGACTTCTGGATTCTATGACTTAGAATATATAGTAGTAGATCAGGCTGGCTGTAGTCATACAAAGACATATCAGGTATATGTTTCAGAGTTTTCAAGTCCAGATACAGACTTGGTAAATATAACCGCACAACAAGATGCATACTGTGTAGGAGAAGGGCTTCAGTTTGAATTAACTGCAGATGCTTTGAATCCTGAAGATGTTACATATTACTTTGCCATAGGATGTAATACGCCAATCTTTAATCCAGGAGGTTACGTTTTTCTACAGGAGTATAATCTAGCGCCTAATGAGACTGTGGTCATCGATTGGCCAGCTGATGTAAGTTCGTGTCAATGTGCCAACAACAGATTCACTGTTTATACATATGTAGATAACCCTTGCCAGTCTGAACCATTAGAGGGAGCTACTCAACCAATAGAAGTAGCGCTGGATACTAGTCCACAATTTGATGCCCCAGATATTCTGTGTGTAGGAGATAATATTGATTTCTTATGGCAAGGGGCCGAAAATTTAGGGAACTCGTATTGTGGTCCAGATATTCAGTGGAATATTACAGCTCCAGATTTAACAGTTATAGATGGAGGTGATGATGAAGACTTTAATCTCACTTTTGATCAAGTAGGTAATTATACAGTTTGTCTAGAAATAGAAGGTTGTGGAGGAGGTACTACAGAAATACAATGCGAAACTATTTGTGTTCAAGAGTTACTAACTACTTCTACTCCAGGATTGGTGGCGGATTTCCCTATAGCTACTGTGTTCTGTATAAATGAGACTTATGAACCTTCCATCACCTTACCACCATTATTTTGTGTTCCACCTACGGTCTCATGGTCTGTGTCACAATCTGGAGGAGGAAGTGCCAATGGAGATTATTCTATAGACGATAACAATTCACTGAATCCTACGATCACTTTTACAGAAAAAGGAAATTACACGGTTAGAGCTCAAGTATTTTCAGAGTGTGGAAACCCCTCGTTTACCTCTTCTGTAGTTTCAGTAGGTGGGCCAACTGTAGTTACAGCTGATGCTGTAGTTCTGACTTCATGTCCAGATGAAATTTTGTGCTTAGACGAGACTTTCTGTGTTGATAATTGCAACGCTAATTTTACCTTAGCCACTGTAACAGTGTATGAAGGAACTGTAGCTGATTGTAATGGAACAATCTCTAATACTATTGCATGGCAGTCAGGAGGAAACCCATTGGTAAGTTTTCCATCTGATATGATAGGAGCAGGGTGTTTAGGAAGTAACAGCTCATGTAACTTTTCATGGTTAGTACCGGCTGATGCATCGGCTAATTATACAGTTGTGGTAGAGGTTGAGAATAATTGTGGAACCGATGTAGCATGTGTCCCTATCAGTATTACTATTCCTGGAAGTTTGACTATACCTATAGATGCTCAAGTCTGTCCAGGGTTTACCATAGATCCGAATACTACAGCACTATCTAATTGTACTTGGTTATTGAACGGGAGTACAGTTTGGACTCCAGGAAGCTTTAATCTGGTAACTATAAATGCAGCATCTACAGTTAGTGTTAACTGCACTTCAGGGGCATGTCCTCAAAGTGTAAGTGCAGATATAACAGTGTTTCCTTCGATTAATCCAGATATTACTGGTGGAACTGTTATTTGTGAAAGTGGTTCGGTAACGCTCACGGCTAGTTCTGATACTGGAATTAATTATCAATGGTATGAAGGATCAGCAGCTCAAGTAGCAGCAGGGGCGGCAGTAGAGATTATTGGCGAGACTGGAGCTGATTATGAAGCTACTTCAGCAGGAACTTATGCGGTGCAAATAACTGATGCAAATGGATGTGCGGATGAGTCGGATTATATTGTTTCAGCAGAAACTCCTCCTTTAGACATCTGTAGCGATGTTTCTTTTTGCGAAACTGAATCTACGACTTTTGTGGGTTTAAGCTGTGCTACCGTTCCTGGTGGTGGAAGTATAGTTTGGACTATTACTGATGAATCAGACATAGTGGTATCTACTGGAATTCCCAATACCTATACTGTTGGAGATTTGCTATCAGATTATGGTGTTTTAACAGCCAATCATACGTTTACAGCTTCCTATGAAATATCTTCTGCTAATAGTTGTGTCTATTCTGGAGGTTTTGATATTACTGTAAATCAGCTAGGATTAAGTGTTGTGACCGAAGAGGAATCCTGTTTTGGAAGCCCACTAACATTAGTAGGTGGTGTTGATGCTAACTGGAGCAGTGGTGATTTACCTGCAGGAACTTTTACTATTAGCGGAGGAAATTTAAATATAAACGGAACTTTACCAGCAGGTTTATATACAGGGATAACATATAATGACGGGTGTGCTCAGCAGCCATATGAAGTAACCATATTTACCAACCCTACTGTAAATATTTTAGGAGACACGTTCATTTGCGGTGAAGTAGGCAGTACGCAAACTATATCAGCAGATGCTTCGGGTTCAGGAGTATTAAATTATCAATGGAATAACGGATTATGCAGTGGAGCTATTGCTATCCTCGGGGAAACTACAGATGAATACATAGTAAGTACCGCTGGTGCTTATTCAGTTATCACAACTGATGAAAATGGATGTTCTGCCTGTTCCGAAATCACCATTTTATTGGATGAAGCACCTACGGAAACCTGTGTAGATCTTTCTTTTTGTGAAACAGAAACAGCTGAGGAAATAGGTTTAGACTGTTTAAGTGTACCAGCAGGAGGAACTCTTACTTGGGATTTAATTGACTCAGGATCGAACTCCGTTTCCAGTGATATGGGAATTAACTTTACAGTAGGAGATGTATTAAGTGATTTTGGAGCTTTATCGGCTAGTGAAACATTCACAGCTTCATACGATTTTACATCGTCTAATAACTGTTTTTACGAAGGAGATTATACTGTAACGTTACAAAACCTAGGAATAGGATCTTTACTTGATGTAGACACCTGTTTTCTTACAGATTTCACGCTAATAGGAGGTGTAGGCGGAACTTGGACTTCAGGAGAATTACCAGTAGGAACTTTTGCGGAAGCTGGAGGAAATCTGATAATTAATTCCACGCTAACCACTGGCACTTATAATAACGTAGGTTATGACAGTGGGTGTGCACAGCAGCCATATAGCATTACTATTTCTGACTTACCTACAGTTAGTATTTTAGGAGAAGACCATTTATGTGATAATCCTAATGCTACGCAAACGATAAGTGCGAATGCTGCCGGTGATGGTGTTATTACATATCAATGGGCTGACAATTCTTGCCCATTAGCCATTCCTTTAGCTGGAGAGACCAACTCTTCTTTTACCATGGATTCAGAAGGAACATATTCTGTGGAAGTAACTGATGAAAACGGATGTATAGCATGTGCTGATGTAAACATATTTTTAGATGAAAGTCCTACTTCTAGCTGTGCAGATGTAATATTCTGTGAGAATTTAGGAACGGAAGAATTTGATCTTTCTTGTGTCACATTACCACCAGGTGGAAATATGCCATCATGGACTATTAGTCACCAAACTAATTCTAATTTCCCATATGGCATACCAGCTGGATCATTTTTAGTTGATGATCTGTTGACGGTGGTAGATCCTATAGAAATAGCTGTTGCAGGTGATGAGGTATTTAATTTTTATCATCAGTGGACTTCAGATGATGGCTGTGTTTATATAGACTCTGTTCAAGTAACTATTTTGGATGAAAACGTTCAATTGGAACAACTTGATTATTGTTCTGGAGAGGAAGTCAACCTTACCCAACTCAATTTAGGAGATTGGATATGGACTTCAGTTCCTGGGACAAGTTCGGATTTAATAGGTGGTGATAATCTGATTTGGAATACTACTCTGACAGATGCAGGAAGCATTTATGATATGAGATATACCTCAGAAGCAGGATGTGGAGCAGTAGATTACGAGATTCAAATAAATGCAACTCCAGAGCTAGCTATCTCTACTCCAGATGTAAATATGTGTATTCTCACTTCTCAGAATATAACTATAGATCAAGGCATAGCCACTGATATTACAATTGATTACGAGTTTAATACCGATACTTTAGCGTTATCTACGACAGATTTAACTCTAGATCCTACAGCATTAGGAATTACAGATACTGACCCTGGTCAACTACATTTTCAGGGCTCTATTGATTATGCCACACTTTTAGGAGGAGTATTAACTTGCTCATCTGAAGCGTTTCAGGCGATTGACATTGTTGATACTTTGACTTCATTGGCAGTTCCTTCATTCATTTGCCAAGGAGAAGAGTTTAATATTGATTTGTGTGGAAATCCGGCTGTTGATGACTTTGATTTCTCCATAGGCGGAGTTACTTACACTTTGGCTGATTGCCCTTTTGAAATTCCTGCATTGTTCGGAACTCAGGCTTATAGTATAGAAGCTTCTTATGGTGGTGTTTTCGCGTTGCAATGTCTAGTTGAAGATGCAGGAGATATTACTATTCAGCAGCAGTTAGAATATGAATATGAAGTCTTGTCTGATCCTTGTGCTGGAGAACAAGAAGTAGTCTTTACAATTACTTCAGGCAATACTTCGTCCATTACCCTACTACCAGGAGATATTCTTTCGTCAGATGTGTTGGTAGCAGGAGATGTCTTCACCAATCTACTTACTTTTAGCCCGGCTGATTTGAGTTTAGATGAGCAGTTTAATTATGATATTGAAATTACAGATGGAGTATGTACTACAGAAGTTGTATCAGACATAGCTCAGTTTATTGCACCGCCTGAGCTCGGAATATCTATAGATGAGATAGTGAGTGATTTTGATGGATGTGGGAATGATTTTTTAACCATGGAAATTTCCGTTCCCAATACAAATTTCATAGACTCTACATTATGGACAATTGATGCTAGTTATTTTCCATTTGAAATAATATCAGAAGAGTTAGGCTTGTCTTTGCCTGATGAAATAACACTAGATCCACCGCCATTAGAACTGTCTCTTATACACATCTGACGCTGCCGACGAATAGA
>CAJXOV010000205.1 GCA_913057815.1 uncultured Flavobacteriales bacterium | reverse complement strand
ATTGATAGTGAACTTTTCGGACATGAAAAAGGTGCTTTTACAGGGGCCACAGGAAGTAGAAAAGGATATTTCGAAGAAGCTAATGGAGGAACCATATTTTTAGATGAAGTAGCTGAACTCCCTCTTCAAACCCAAGTGAGACTTTTGAGAGTGTTAGAAACTGGTGAATTTCTAAAGGTAGGTTCTTCTAAAGTAATTAAAACGGATGTTAGAGTAGTAGCTGCCACTAACGTTAAGTTCTCAGAAGCTATCTCTAGAGGGAAGTTTAGAGAAGATTTATACTATCGTTTAAGCACAGTTCCCATTATTATTCCACCGCTTAGAGAAAGAAAAGAAGATATACACCTACTATTCAGAAAGTTTACTACTGATTTCAGTGAAAAGTATGGAATTCCTGTTCTAGAACTTTCTGAAGATGCTGTTTCATTACTTCAATCTTATTCATGGCCTGGAAATATTAGACAGCTTAAAAACATTACAGAGCAAATTAGTGTAATTGAGAACGAGAGATATATCAACTCTACCATATTAAGACAATACTTACCGGAACAAGGTTTCAGTATGAAGCCTATGGTTATTAATCAAGATCAAAAAAGTCAATCTGATTTTTCAGAACGTGAGATACTTTACAAGGTTCTTTTCGATATGAAAAAAGACATGAGTGACGTAAAGCAATTGGTCATGCAAATGATTAAGAGTGGAGCAGATTTTGCTAAAAGTGAAGAGAATTCGGAGCTGATTCGAAAAGTGTTTGATGATGAATACCAGAGTCATTCTGCTTCCTCAGATTCTATGCTTGTCCAAAGTAAACCTTCTAATTACGGCAGACCTTCAGAACCAAATGAGCCGACTACTATCCATGTAGAAGAGACTCTATCCTTGGCTGAAACTGAAAAAGAATTGATCAGAAAAGCACTAAAAAAGCATAATAACAAACGTAAATACGCAGCTAAAGAGCTTGGGATTTCAGAAAGAACTCTCTACAGAAAAATTAACGAATACGATCTGAAATAGGACAGACTAAATAATTCAGTTTAATTTGCGTTGCAATTAAGTATCAAACATGCTTAGAAGAATTCTATTCATATCATTAATCTCTATTCTCTCATCGAGCTGTGGTATATACAGTTTCTATGGGACAGATGATTCTGGGGCTAAAACTTTTAGTGTTAAAATGTTTGATGTAAAAGCTCCTAAAGCCAACCCGCTGATCGGACAAACATTTACAGAAGATTTAAGAGATTTAATCCAACAACAGTCAAGTGTTCAGTTAATCGAAGAGAAAGCCGAACTTCTTTTTGAAGGATCAATTAACAAGTATGACATTCAGCCAATATCGGTTCAAGGAAACGAAACAGCCAGTCAGAGTAGACTTACTATAGGGATAGAAGTGAAATACGAAAACACTATAGAAAAAGACAAAAGCTTCGAGAAAAACTTCTCTTGGTATACTGACTACTCTAGCGATGCCGATTTCTTAACTGTAGAAGAGGAATTAATAGCGGTGATAATAGATCAACTTACTCAGGATGTTTATAATGCGAGCTTAGGAAATTGGTAGAAGAAATTAACATAGCAGAAATCTTAGATTCTTCTCACTCTATTACTGAGAATGAGAAAAGTAGATTAAGACTTCTTAAAGAAGAATACCCTTGGAGTTCAGATATTCGAATAGCTTATTTAAAAGCACTCAAAGACACCAAAGATTTATCTTTTACGGATGAACTTAAGAATGTGGCCTTGATCACGAACGATAGAGGTCAACTTTACAAAACGCTTTACGGAGAATCTCTAAGAAAAACTATTCTTAAAGTGGAAAAGGAAATGGACGAGCTTCCTGATGTGGAAGGTCTTATCCCTGCCAACTGGAAAAAAGTTTATTCGACTGATTCTGCAGAAGAAATCGAAATAGATGCTGATGTTCCTTCAATTCAAATAAACCCACTTAGTCCACTTCAAGAAACTGCTGAAATTTCGGAAAATAAAAATCCAGTTACTGAAGAAATAGTTAATCCGAAATCAGAATTAGAGAAGATTGAGCAAGAAGAAATAAAAGTTGAAGAAAAAGAAGATTTAGAAATAAATTCTGCCACTTCATCAGAGCTTAATCAGCTTATTATTTCAGAGGCGATAGACACATCTATAACTCTTGATGTAATAGAAGACATAAATGACACTAAGGCAGCTTCAAACAGGGTTAACGAAGTCGAAACAAGCGTAATAAAAGAACCCGTTTCGGTTAGTTCTGATGACTTTATAAATTGGCTAATTTCAAATGCTCAAGCAGTAAGCTATCCTTCATTTAGCTCAGTAAGTGCGGAAAACAAGAAAGCAAACATCGATTCTGTTATTGATAAATTTATTCAAAATGAACCTCACATTAGTAGAGGAAAGTCAAAAGAGTATAGTTTAGAGAACCTAGCAGCAGAAAGTCTCGTAGATAACGAAGAATTTGTAACCGAAACCCTAGCAGAAATATATGCTTCTCAAGGAAATAATTCGAAGGCTAAACGAGCTTTCCAACTTCTTTCTTTGAAATATCCAGAAAAAAGCATTTATTTTGCAGCCCGAATTAAACGGCTGGGAAGAAAAAAATAAAAACATGGAAGTAGTAATTACAGTATTGATCATCATAGTAAGCATAGTAATGGCACTTTTCGTGTTAATACAAAACCCTAAAGGTGGTGGTTTAGCGTCTGGTTTCTCAGGAGCTAGTCAAATAGGAGGAGTTCAAAAAACATCTGACTTTCTAGAGAAAGGATCTTGGACAATGATGGTAGTGCTTTTCGTGCTATGTATTATGTCTGCTAGCTTCCTTCCAAAAAGTGGAACTCAGGATGTGGATCAGGAAACTATCGATAATGTAGATGGAACAGCTGATGATACTACACCTGGAGCTGAATAAGAGATTAAAATATTAGATATTTGAAATGTCAGTCTGTAAGTCAGTCTGACATTTTTTTTGTCCTAAAATGTCAAATCCTGACATAAAGTCTACCTCTAGGTATTGGCATAAAAAATGACTTAAGGAATTTTGTAGAAAATGGATAACCGTTGCTACGCGAAAATTAAAAAAAATTAAACCTAAAATAATTAGAATTATGGCAGTTAAATTCAAGCCGTTAAAAGACAGAGTTCTTGTGGAATCTGCAAAAGCAGAAGAAAAAACAGCTAGTGGAATTTTCATTCCAGATACCGCTAAAGAGAAGCCTCAAAAAGGTAAAGTTATAGCAGCGGGACCAGGTACTAAAGATGAGCCTATGGAAGTAAAGAAAGGAGACACTGTTCTTTACGGAAAATATGCAGGTACTGAAATTACAATTGATGGAGCTGACTTTCTAATTATGAGAGAAAGTGATATCGTAGGTATTATTTAATCAAACATTCTTAAAAAACGAATAACATGGCAAAGGACATTTCTTTTGACGTAGAAGCTAGAGCGAAACTTAAAGAAGGTGTAGACGCATTAGCTAACGCAGTAAAAGTAACGTTAGGACCTAAGGGAAGAAACGTAATCATAGATAAAAAATTCGGTGCTCCATCTATCACTAAAGATGGTGTATCTGTAGCTAAAGAAATAGAGCTTAAAGATCCTATCCAAAACATGGGTGCTCAAATGGTAAAAGAAGTAGCTTCTAAAACTGCTGATCAAGCAGGAGACGGAACTACTACAGCTACTGTTTTAGCTCAAGCTATAGTAGGTTCAGGTTTAAAGTCTGTAGCTTCTGGAGCTAATCCAATGGATTTAAAAAGAGGTATCGATAAAGCTGTAAACCATGTAGTAACTGGTCTTCAGAAAATATCGAATACTGTAGGTAAAGACTTTTCTAAAATAGAACAAGTAGCTACTATCTCTGCTAATAACGATTCTAAAATCGGTGCTCTTATAGCTTCTGCTATGAAGGCTGCTGGTAAAGAAGGAGTCATTACAGTGGAAGAAGCTAAAGGCACTTCTGATGAGTTAAAAACTGTAGAAGGAATGCAGTTTGACAGAGGATATCTTTCTCCTTACTTCGTAACTAACGCGGAGAAAATGGAAGCTGAATTAGAGTCTGGATACATTCTTATTTATGATAAGAAGGTTTCTAACATGAAGGATTTACTTCCTGTATTAGAAAAAACAGCTCAAACAGGTAAGCCTCTTTTAATTATAGCTGAAGATGTAGATGGTGAAGCACTAGCTACACTAGTGGTTAACAAAATGAGAGGAGCTCTTAAAGTAGCTGCTGTTAAAGCTCCAGGTTTTGGAGATAGAAGAAAAGCGATGCTTGAAGATATAGCTACTCTAACTGGAGGTACTGTTATTTCTGAAGAAAGAGGATTCAAATTAGAGAATGCTACTTTAGAAGATTTAGGTACAGCCGAAAAAATCACTTTAGATAAAGACAACACTACTATCATTAATGGTGCTGGATCTAAAAAAGAGATTAAAGCTAGAGTAAGTCAGATTAAAGCTCAGATAGAGTCTACTACTTCTGATTATGACAAAGAGAAGCTTCAGGAAAGACTAGCTAAGTTAGCTGGTGGTGTAGCTGTAATCTATGTAGGTGCTACTACGGAGATAGAGATGAAGGAGAAGAAGGATAGAGTAGATGATGCTCTTCACGCTACTAGAGCTGCCGTAGAGGAAGGTATAGTTCCTGGAGGTGGTGTAGCTTACATTAGAGCTGTAGAAGGATTAGAAAAGCTTAAAGGTGAGAATGAAGATGAAGTTACTGGTATAGCTATCGTGAGAAGAGCTATCGAGGAGCCTATTCGTCAGATCGTAGCTAACGCTGGTGGTGAAGGAGCGGTTATCGTTCAGAAAATCAGAGAAGGAAAGAAAGACTTCGGTTACAACGCTAGAACTGAGAAGTTCGAAGATTTACTGAAAGCTGGTGTAATTGATCCTACTAAAGTAGCTAGAGTAGCTCTTGAAAATGCTGCTTCTATAGCTGGTATGTTACTTACTACTGAGTGTGTCATTACTGATGCTGAAGATGAAGGTGGAGCTCCTGCTATGGGTGGTGGAATGCCAGCTGGAATGCCAGGGATGATGTAAGCCATTTTTAATGATAAATTATTAATGGTTAATTATTAATGACCAGTTCTAATACTAGTCGCTACAGACCATTCTCAATAAATTTAAAACCGTTCTTCTTTTTGGAGGGTGGTTTTTTTTATTAAAGAATCTAGACTTAAGACGTTAGACATAAGATTTTAGACTTTCTAGATTCCTTGTTTAATGGCTGGCTTCATTGCGTTGCAATGGCTGATTATAATACTAAACCGCTGTCTCTTAT